>JAFSHJ010000056.1 GCA_017440425.1 Oscillospiraceae bacterium
GGAATACAAAACAAAGGAGCTCTTAATATGAAAACGCCTGAAATTTGGTCCTATCTTATACACCTTGGCGGCAATATGTGGTACGATGAAGGAGCCGACCTCCCCTTCCTTGGCGAAGAAGGTTTTTCCGAATACCGCGACTACCTCCTCTGCGATGAGGCTGTTTGGGACGAAGTCATTAAGTTTCTCCCTACTCAGGGAATAAACACCGTTATCGTGGACCTCGCTGAAGGTGTGAGATACGATTCTCACCCCGAACTTGCCATTAAAGGCTCATGGAGCAAAGAAAAGCTTCTTAAAAAGCTGGATGATATCCGTGCCCTTGGCATGACCCCCATCCCCAAGATCAACTTCTCCGCCTGCCACGATGCATGGCTGCAGGATTACAGCAAGATGCTCTCCACAGAGAAATATCTGCAGGTTGCGGCAGACCTCATTGACGAAGTCTGCGATATGTTCGGCAACCCCGAGCTTTTCCACCTTGGTATGGACGAAGAAAATGCTCCCCTTCAGGAAGGCTACAACTACAGCGTCATCCGCGGCGAAAAACAGTGGTGGAGCGATTTCTATTTCTTTATGAACCGCGTTGAAAAGAACGGCGCCCGCGCATGGGTATGGTCTGACTACTACTGGGATCACCCCGATCTTTTCAAAAAGCATATGCCCAAAGAAGTTCTCCAGTCCAACTGGTATTACGGACGCGACTTTTTCAAAGGCAAGGACGGCAAATACAACACATCCGTTCAGACATACATCGACCTTGAAGAAATGGGTTACGATCAGGTTCCCACCGCTTCCACATGGGGCAGCCCCTCCAACGAGGTCCGCACAGTTCTCTTCTGCCGTGACAACATTGCTCCCGAACGTCTCAAGGGCTTCATGACAGCTCCCTGGCAGTTCACCATTCCCGGCTGCAAATATCCCCTCCTTGCCGACGCTGCCTCTTTTGCCGAAGCAAAGCGCCAGGGATATGAAAAATAATTTTTAACGTTGAAAACAACAGACTTGAAGAAAGCGAGGTTACGCACCGTGAAAACACCTGATATTTGGGCATATCTCATCCATTTGGGCAGCAACATGTGGAACGATAAAAACACCATCGACCCATATTACATTGGCGAAGAGGGTCACCCCCTCTACCGGGACTATCTTCTCTGCGAAGATGAGACCTGGGACGAGGTGGTAAAGTTCCTCTCCACCCACGGCTTCAACACCCTTCTCATCGATATCGGCGAAGGTCTTGCCTATGAGAGCCATCCCGAACTTGCTGTTAAGGGCAGCTGGAGCAAAGATAAGTTGCGCAAAAAGCTGCAGGAAGCCCGTGCAATGGGTCTTGAGCCCATTCCTAAGCTCAACTTCTCCGCCGCTCACGATGCATGGCTGCAGGAATACGGTCAGATGCTCTCCACAGAGAAATATCTGCAGGTCACCGCAGACCTCATCCACGAAGTCTGTGAGGTTTTCGATAATCCCCGTCTCTTCCATCTCGGCATGGACGAGGAGACCTATAATCACCAGAAGCACCTTGGCGTTGCCTACATCCGCAACGAGAACCTTTGGTGGAAGGATTTCTACCATCTTGTTGAGCAGGTTGAAAAACACGGCGCCCGCGCATGGGTGTGGTCGGATTATTACTGGCACCACCCCGACCTCTTCAAAAAAAATATGCCCAAAGAGGTGCTTCAATCCAACTGGTATTACGGCGCAGGCTTCTATATTGAACCCAATGGCTTGTATTATCCCCCCGTCCAGGCATATCTTGACCTCAACGAGCTTGGCTACGACCAGGTTCCCACAAGCTCCACATGGGCATGGCCCGGCAGCACTGTGCGCACAGTTAAATTCTGCAGTCAGATGCTCGATCCCGACCATCTTCTCGGCTTTATGACCGCTCCCTGGCAGTTCACCTATGCCGGCGCAAAACACGCTCTGTTTGCAGATGCGTTTATGCTTTGTGAAGGCAAACGCCAGACCTACGGCTTGTAAGTTCAATTTGCAGAATTAAGAAAGTGAGGTTAAGACTATGAAAACTCCCGATATATGGGCGTATCTTATACATCTTGGATCAAACATGTGGGCGGATAAAGATGCCGCTATCCGAGGATATTGGGGCGAGGAAGGCCTGGCACTTCACCGTGACTATCTTCTCTGCGAAGATGAAACCTGGGATAAAGTTGTTGCATTCCTTGCCACTCAGGGCATAAATATGCTTCTCATAGACGTTGGCGAAGGCTATGCCTACGAGAGCCACCCCGAGCTTGCAGTTAAAGGCAGCTGGGACAGAGCAAAACTGCAGCGCAAGCTTCAGGAGCTCCGTGATCTCGGCATCGAGCCCATTCCCAAGCTCAACTTCTCCGCCTGCCACGATATCTGGCTGAAGGATTACAGCCTGCTGGTCGGTACCGAGACCTATCGCCGTGTTGCCGCAGACCTCATTGCGGAAGTCTGCGACGTTTTCGGCAAGCCCCGTTTCTTCCACCTGGGCATGGACGAGGAAAACCCCAACAATCAGGCCTCCTGGGGTATAGCCATCATCCGCAACGAGACCGTTTGGTGGAGCGATTTCTACTATCTTGTTGAGCAGGTTGAAAAGAACGGCTCACGCGCCTGGGTCTGGTCGGATTATTACTGGCACTATCCCGAAATATTCAAGAAGCGTATGCCCAAAGAGGTGCTGCAGTCCAACTGGTACTATGAACCCAGCTTCTCCCGTGACGATAAAGGCAACTACACCATCCCCGTTCAAACCTATCTCGACCTTGATGCTATGGGTTACGATCAGATCCCCACAGCTTCCACATGGGATTTCGTCCGCAACCCCCAGCGCACCTGCCTCTTCTGCCGTGACAATCTCTCCGAAGAGCACCTGCTGGGATATATGACCGCCCCGTGGCAGTTCACCTGTTCCGTTATGGAATATCTGCTCAAAGCTGATGCCGCCGCCCTTGCAGACGCAAGACGTCAGGCCTACGGAGAATAAAACCTTATAAGCTTCAAAGGGCATCCGCCCACAACGGATGCCCTTTTTTGTTGAAATTAAAGCTATTATTGGCAATTTTTGTTCAAATTTCAATTATTGTTGATTTTAGTTTGCCTCAACGCTATAATGATACTGTTATTTCTGATTCCATTATTACTTTTGCGAGGTTTTTGCTATGCTTCCAGAAATGCGTTATGTTGAAAACGAGCTGCTCCCAATGCTCCGTGAGAGAGCACCGAAAATTAAAGAAAACGTGCAGAAACAGCTCCGCCAATGGAATGGCGAAAAGGGTGTCTGCAATCTGCTTTTAAGGGTTGGAAGCGTTCCGGAGGCGGCAATGCTTCCCGATTACGATATGTATGAAATCCACTACGATCCCGAAAAAATGTTTATCAGCGAGCTGAAATCCGCACTCTCTGCCGCAATGGCAAACGGCGACAGCGTTCCCTCTGTCCGTGCAAATGTGGGCTGCGGTGCGCTCTGCACCCTTTACGGCGGACTCTCACAGACATTTTATCCCGACAAAATGCCCTGGCTGCTCAAACATCTCACCGAAGAACAGCTTACCGAGCTCACCGTTGAGAGTCTTGAGGAATCCCCCGAGTTCAAGGCAGGTCTTGAGCAGATGCGTTTTATGAAAGAGATGCTGGAAGGCACCGGCATTGAGGTTTATCCCATGGATCTGCAGGGACCCATCGATATGGCACATCTCCTTATGGGAGACGAGTTCTTCTACGCTGTTTATGACGACCCCGAGCTGGTGCACAAGGTGCTGGAGATGGCTTTGGCGGCTGATATCTACGGCATGGAAAAGTGCCTTGAGATAATTGCACCCACCGACCACGTCTGCCACTACAACAGCCTTGTTCTGCCTGCAGAAAAGCCGCTGAAGGTCAGTGAGGACACCAGCACGCTTCTCTGCGAAGAGCACCTCAACGAATATATGAAGCCTTACACCGAGCGGCTGTTGGCACACTTCGGCGGCGGCTATATCCACTATTGCGGCGACAACAAGCACCTGCTTAAGCTGGTGCCCACCGTTGCAAACAACCTTGGTCTCAACTTCGGCAACCCCGAGCGCCACGACCCCAAAACTGTGTTGGATGACCTTGCCGAAGTTGGATTGTGCTATTACGGCAGCTTCCCCTCCCTCTCTGCCGTTGAGCTTGCAAGGCTTGCCCGCCGCGAAGACGGCCGCTACAACTGCTTTGTGCAGGCAGGCTGCCCCATTGACGAGCAGCAACGCTTTATTGAAGAGTTCAACAATGCGCTTCTTTGATTTAACAATAATCAACTCCTCCGCAAA
>JAFSHJ010000057.1 GCA_017440425.1 Oscillospiraceae bacterium
CCATACGGGATCCTGGCCATTGTAGGAAACGGGGATGAAAGACTGGAGCTGAGCACCAAGATCCTGGCCCCAACCGCCGAAGTTAGCCATGTAACCTATACCAACTTTGTTACCAAGCATATCAGCAACGATAGCTTCGTCGTTGATTACGCAGCCGGGAGTACGTGCATCAAGGTAGCCTTTTTCGTAGCAGTCTGCAAGCCAGATAACATAGTCTCTGTAGTTCTGGGTGAGAGCTGCGTAGGAAGCAATGCCGGAACCTTCGGATTCAGCTTCCCACATACCATCGGTGGTGAGACCAAAGTTTACATACATGGGCAGCCAATAGAAGCTGTAGCAAGAAGACATGGGGATTTCATCAGCGGGGTCGCCGTTCTGGTTGGCGTCCTCATCAATGATAGCCTGGAAGAGAGCGTTGAGCTCATCAAGAGTCTGGGGCATATCGGGCATGCCAACAGTTTCCATCCAAACCTTGTTGATACCGAAGCAAGCTTCCTGCAGGCCGTTTGCGAGCCAGGGAAGAGCATAGAGGGATTCGCCGTTTTCAAGGCCGAATACCTTGTAAACACGCTCGTCGCCGTCAGCAATAGCCTTGAAGTTGGGCATGTTGCCTGCTTCAATGTAGGGCTTCAGGTCGAGGAGATAGCCACCGTCAAGACCGTAAAGGATCTGGGTGTCTTTGCCGCAGTTAGCCATATAGAAGAATTCGGGATATGTGCCGCCGGCGAGCATAACGCCCTGCTTTTCGATCCAAACGTCACCGGGATACTCATCCATGGTGAGGTCGATGTTGGTCATTTCGGTCATCCACTGTCTCTGCATGTTGTCGTTCCATGCTACACGACCGTTCTGGGGACGTGCACCGTGCATCTCAATAACTTCGGGGGAGATGGGGTATGTGCCTACGGGATACAGACCATACTCGTCGAGTCCGTCGTCTTCCTCTTCGCTATCAACGGGTTTGGAAGCGTCGGGTTTGCTGGATTCTGAAGGCTTGTCGGAATTGTCGTCTGCGGGGGCGCAGCCGGCGAACAGAGCCATAACAAGAATCAGCGCAAGGATCAAACTAAGTGCCTTTTTCATTGTTTTACCTCCAAAAAAATTTTTATATTACAGCCTGCTTTGCAAACTGTTATATATTAAATAATAAACAACTAATTAAGGGGATCCTTCATGCGGGAAAAAGTGAAGGCGACACTATCTTCCCGCATATAAAATGAAGGATACAAACATGAAACAAATTAGCTGTGGTTGGTTATGTAAAGAAAAATTTGCAACATAATATAAAAATTGCAATGTGAAATTTGTTGTAAATAGTATAGCACTAAATGTGTTTTGGCACAATGCACAAATACCAAAAAAAGATTTGCGGGGGGGGTAAAATAGTGCATATTGTACAATATAGATAAAAATATAACGTTGTAAGCGGTTTCGCAAAAGAAAACAGAGGCTGTTGAATTAAGAATTCTCGGCAGAGAATTTGTTTGATAATGTCGATGAAAATGTAAACCAACCATGCAAAAAGGGCATGGTTTTTGATGATATCCGTCACGAAGACAACAAATTTTGCTGTGCAGGCAAGGCGAAAAATGTGGAGAAAGACCTTTGAAAACAAATTGTTAAAGTTATCTGCTGTGCAGCGGTTCAATTGACATATAGGCGAAAAAGTTGTAGAATATAAAAGGATCTAAAACCAAAAGATCGGAGAAACGGCAGATGACCAAACACAAAAAATTACTTTCGATCATTGCGCTTGTCCTTGCATTCACAATGCTGGCAGGCTGCGATCTGGTCGATAAAATAGACAGCTTCCTCAAGGGGGAGCAGAGCGAAAGCTCCTCCGAAGCAGAGAGCTCGGAGGAAGACGAAAGCACGGAAAGCAGTGAAGAGAGCAGCGAGCCGGAGCCCCGGGATTGGCCCGTCACCGTTGAGGGCGTTTTGATAACGGAGCAGCCGCAAAAGGTGGTTGTGCTGTCGCCGTCGCTGTGCGAGATAATGTCCGATATGGGATTTACATCGCTGATTGTGGGCATCGGTGACTACTGCAACTATCCTGAACAGATAACAGCAAAACCCAAATGCGGAACATCCATAGCGCCGGACGTGGAAGCAATAACCGAGCTTGCACCGCAGTATCTTTTCACCTCCTCCAACCTGCCGGAGGAGGAGCTGAAAAAGCTGCAGCAGGCAAACATAGAGGTTATCGTGATGACTCCCGCCAAAAGACTGTCCGAACTGGAAAAGCTCTATAAAAACATAGCGATATTTGCCGCAGGTGCGGAAACGGGCGCCGCCGCAGGCGAGGAGTATTGGGGGAAATGCACCGAGTTACTGAACAGCGCCATCGAAAAAGCGGGGAAGATAGAAGGCGTTGAGACGATGCTCTATCTCCGCATTGCAGATTTGACCGTCGCCACAGCGGACACCATTGAGGGCGAGCTGATCACCAAGCTTGGTTTCACAAATGCCGCAGAGAAATACGGCGGCTGGACCTATCCCGAAGAAGACGTTGAAAATCTTTCACCTGATGCCATAATTGCAGATGCGGAAATAACCGAAAACGAACTGGAAAAAAGCGATATCTATTCGGGCTGCGGTGCGGTAAAACAGAAAATGATCGTCAGAACAGATATGTCCTGCTTTGAGAGGCAGGGAATCAGAATGTTCCGGCAGCTTTTGGATGTGGTAACGCAGTTCGAACAGCTGCAGAGCGGAAATACAGCAGAATAATTTTAAGGGTCGTTTATACGACCCTTTTTTATGCGAGGAAGTGCTGTCCGCCACACCCAATCCACGGCGGGAGCGATCTCGCGCAGCGAGATCAAAGAAACCGGAGGTTTCTTTCGTCACCGCAGGTGACGGCTCCCGCCGGGGATGGATGTGGCGTGGAAGTGCCTTAAAACCGAAAAGAAAGCAGAAAAAAACCACCTGCAAGGAGGTTAAATCCTCGTCAGGTGGTTTTGTCCGGTTAAAAGAAGATTAAGTTCGGAACAACTTATTTAATTTCGTAAGTCCAGCCGAAGGTGTCCTCTTCGCGACCCCACTGAATGCCTGTGAGCTTGTCATAGAGCATCTGGGAAACGGGGCCGATGTTGCCGCCGTTGATGTCCATTACGAGATCATCGTATTTGAGAACGCCAACGGGGGAGATAACAGCAGCAGTACCTGTGCCGAAAACTTCGTCCAGCTTGCCGTTGTTGTAAGCATCAACGATCTCCTGCATGGGGAGGAGACGCTCTGTTGCGTTGTAGCCGAGGCTTCTGAGGAGCTCGAGAACGGATTTACGGGTAATGCCGGGGAGGATGCTTCCGCCAAGTTCCGGAGTAACAATCTCGTCACCGATCTTGAAGAAGATGTTCATAGCGCCAACCTCTTCAACATATTTCTTCTGAGCGCCGTCCAGCCAGAGAACCTGGGAGTAACCCTGAGCATGAGCCTCTTCCTGAGCGATAAGGGAGGTAGCGTAGTTGCCGGCAGCCTTAGCCATACCGGTGCCGCCCTTAACGGAACGAGCATATTTGTGCTCAACATAGATCTTAACGGGTTTGAGACCCTCTGCATAGTAGGAGCCGGAGGGGGAGAGGATGATTGCGAAGATGTATTCGTTGGCAGCGCGTACGCCCAGGTGAGGATCGATGGAGAATACGAAGGGACGGATGTAGAGGGAGGTATCCTTCATGTGGGGGATCCAGTCCTTCTCGATCTTAACCAGCTCGGTGAGAGCGTGGATGCAGAAATCCACGTCAACAGCGGGGATGCAGAGACGCTCGTTGGAAGCGTTCATGCGCTTAAAGTTTTCTTCGGGGCGGAAGAGCATGATGCGGCCGTCGTCAGCACGGTAAGCCTTCATGCCTTCAAAGATTTCCTGACCGTAGTGCAGGCACATTGCTGCGGGATCAAGAGCGATGGGGCCGTAGGGAACGATGCGGGG
>JAFSHJ010000058.1 GCA_017440425.1 Oscillospiraceae bacterium
ATGGGCATTTTGATATCCTCAACAGCCTTCTCCACCCGCTCTGCCAGCGGAATGAGACCGATCCTTGTTCTGCCGCAGGTGGGGCAGGAAACTATTGTTGCGCCGCTGCCCATACCGATGGCTTTGAGTATATCAAGTCCTGCCTTTACCTCCAGCACGGGGTCTGCTGTCAGGGATACTCTTATGGTGTCGCCGATGCCATCCAGCAGCAGCGAGCCGATGCCGACTGCAGATTTTATTATACCCATTCTCTCGCCGCCCGCCTCGGTGACACCAAGATGGAGGGGACAGTCTGTCTGCTGCGAGAGCACTCGGCAAGCACTGGTCATATTCTTTACATCGGAGGATTTTATTGCAACGACGATATCCTCAAAATCGAATCTTCTGAGGGTGTTGATGCTCTTGAGAGCACTTTCCGCAAGAGCTTCCGGTGTGGGCGAGCCGTATTTGCCAAGCAGCTCTTTATCCAGCGAGCCGGAGTTGACACCGACCCTGATGGGCACGCCATGGGTGCGGCAATGGTCTGCCACAGCCTTTATTCTGTCATCCGAGCCGATGTTGCCCGGATTTATTCTCACCTTGTCGGCTCCTGCGTTGACAGATTCGATGGCAAGGCGCCAGTCAAAATGAATATCCGCAACAATGGGGACGTTCACGTTTTCTTTAAGCTTTTCTATGAGCTTGACTGTCTCTACATTGGGCACGGCAACACGGATGATATCGCAGCCCGCCTTTTCAAGCTCGATGGCCTGAGATATATTTCCTTCAAAATCGTCGCTGCGCTTGCTGAGCATCGACTGAACGGTCACACGGCTTCCTCCGCCGATAAATTTGTTGCCCACCGCTATTTTTCTTGACATTCTCAGGCTCTCCTTTTATAAATTCAACTTCAAATCAAAACAGTTTTATCACGTCGCTGACAGTTACAACTATCATCAAACCGAACAGCAATGCAAGACCCGCAAGGTTGATGTATCCTTCGTATTTTGGGTCCAGGGGTTTGCCGCGGATGAGCTCCACCACCAGCAGAGCCAGCTTGCCGCCATCCAATGCGGGGAAAGGCAGCAGGTTGAACACACCCAGGTTTATGGTTATATATGCCACCAGCATAAACAGCGAATCCCATCCGTAGGAGGATGCCTGACCCACCGCTGTGGCGACACCGACCGGTCCCGACAGTTCACTGATGGAATATTTGCCTGTGATGAGCTCGATGAGGGATACCCAAACCGTTTTTATTACCGACCCCGTCCACTTGAATGCATGACCTATCACTCCGAAAACAGTTTTCTCTTTGCCGTAAACGCTGAAATCCAGCGTTATGGAGCGTGTGCCGTCCTCGGCCGTCTCCATTGCAAAGGGCACTTCCTTGAGCTCCACGGTCTCACCGTCACGGACGACGGTGAAATCCACCAGTCCGTCTTCATCACGCACAAGTTCAAAGATTATATCGTTATCTATTGCGACGCGGTGTCCGTTTATCTTTTTGATTTCATCATATTGCTGAAGCTTGGCATTGCTGGTTGCTCCATCCTTGAAGTTTGCAACCACCTTTGTGCCGATGAGGTTGGAGTTACAGGTGAGCACTCCCAAAATGATGAGACCCAGCAGAAGATTCATTGCAGCACCCGCAACAAGCACGATGGCACGCTTCCACTTCGGCTTTTTCATATAGGAGTTTTCGTCGTCACTCTCTTCGTCTTCTCCCTCCATTGCCACAAAGCCGCCGATAGGAAAAGCGCGCAGGGTATACTGTGTATCGCCTTTTTTCTTGCCGAAAATCTTCGGACCCATACCGAGAGAAAACTCATTCACCTTTATTCCGCTGAGTTTGGCTGTTATAAAATGTCCGAACTCATGTGCAAGAATGAGCACGCCCAGCATGATCACCGTTTTTAAAATTGTCCCTAAAACATTGAGGACAGAATCCAAAAAATCACCGTTCTTTCACGGGTTCACCTGCGTTTTGCCGCTGTTAAAGCTTGCTTGCCGCATCTGCGGTGTATTCCCTGATAAATTTATCCGCCTCAACGATGCTGTCCATCGTCACAGCGTGACCTTTTACATCTATATTAAACGATTTTTCAACTAATTCTCCAATTTGGTTAAATCCTATCTTTCCCTTCAAAAACAGTTCGACCGCCTTTTCGTTGGCGCCGTTCATCATGCAGGGATAGAGTCCGCCCATTCTGAGAGCGGTGCGTCCTATCCTGAGTCCGGGGAATGCATCATTATCGGGATGATAGAATGTGAGTTTGCCCACGTCCGCAAGGGAGAGACGCTTGACCTGAGACTGCGTTCTCTCGGGATAGGTGAGGGCATACTGAATGGGGATGCGCATATCCGGCACGCCGAGCTGTGCCAAAACAGAGCCGTCCACCAGCTCGATGAGCGAATGGATGATGCTTTCGCGGTGCACCACCACGTCTATATTTTCTTCAGAAACGCCGAAAAGATACGCGGCTTCTATAATTTCAAGTCCTTTGTTTACCAGCGTTGCGCTGTCAACGGTTATCTTGCTGCCCATGCTCCAGTTGGGATGTTTGAGGGTCTGTTCAACGGTAACGTGCTCCAACTCCTCACGGGTCTTGCCGAAGAAAGGTCCGCCGGATGCTGTGAGAATAACGCGCTCCAGCTGTCCGGGAAGAAGTCCCTGAATGCACTGGAAAATTGCCGAGTGTTCGCTATCTACCGGCAGAATTTTAATTCCGCTCTTTTTTGCGGCATCGGTTATTATGCTGCCTGCAACAACAAGGGTCTCCTTGTTGGCAAGGGCAAGAGTTTTGCCTGCCTGCACGGCGGCAAGGGTGGGTTTAAGGCCGTCCATGCCAACAACGGCATTTATTACAATGTTGCCGCTTTCCCAAACGGCAGCCTCGCAGACGCCTGCTGCGCCGCACAAAACGGTTATGGGAGTATCGGCCAAAGCTGTTTTGAGTTTTTTACCTGCTTCTTCATCAAAAACCGCCACCACTTCGGGCATAAATTCACGGGCCTGCTGCTCCAGAAGTTCAATGTTCTTTCTTGCAGCCAGCACCGAAACTCTATATCCGTGGTTTCTGCATACATCAAGGCTCTGTGTTCCGATGGAACCTGTGGATCCAAGTAAAATTATGTTATTCATCAGCCGATTCTCCGAATTCTTGTTTATTAAAAGTTAAAATCAAACCGCGATCAGCGGGAGATAGTGGGCATAGATCAAAAGTGTGGGTGCCACAAACAGCACGCTGTCAAAGCGGTCCATAACTCCGCCGTGTCCCGGCATTATTGAGCCGAAATCCTTAACTCCGCACTGTCTTTTGATGACCGATGCAGAGAGATCGCCCATCATTGCCATAACCGCGACCACCGGCGCAATGCAGATGACTGCGAGATAGTTTATCTCAACTGCCGTGCCCGCATTTGCGGAGATGATGGAATATATGTAACAATAGAGAGGCATCAGCACCATGCACAGCACGGCTCCGCTTATTGCGCCCTCA
>JAFSHJ010000059.1 GCA_017440425.1 Oscillospiraceae bacterium
CACCGCTCACAGAGAGAAGCTGGCGGTGGAGCTTTCGGGAGAAAAATCCTTCAGCCTCTATCTTGCCGTGCCGTTTTGTCCCACAAGGTGCAAATATTGCTCCTTTGTCTCGCATTCGGTGGATAAGGCAGGCAAGCTGGTGGATGAATACGCCGAACTGCTGCAGCAGGAGATCAGGCACACAGGGCGCATAGCAAAAGAATTGGGACTTCGCCTTGAGACGGTATATATGGGCGGCGGGACGCCGACCACTTTTTCCGCAGAACAGCTCCACAGCGTGCTTTCGGAGGTGCAGAACAGCTTTGATCTCTCCACAATAAGAGAGTTCACCGTTGAGGCAGGCAGACCCGACACCATTACAGCAGACAAAATGGCTGCACTTATAGATTGCGGAGTGGACAGAATAAGTATAAATCCGCAGACGATGAACGATTCCGTGTTGGAAAACATCGGTCGCAGACACACCGCGGCACAGACCTTGGAAGCATATGAAATTGCAAAACGCTATCCTTTCAAATGCGTTAATATGGATCTCATTGCAGGGCTTCCCGGCGAAGATTTTGATAGCTTTTGCAAGACTATAGATATCGTCACCGGTCTTGAACCGGAAAACATCACAGTCCACACCCTGAGCATCAAGCGTGCGGCGGGAATGTCCGGCGAGGGAGAAGAGCTGTTTTCGGGTGCAAAGGGAACTGCTTCACAGATGATGGACTACACCTACAGCGCCCTTGCAGATAACAATTATCAGCCGTATTATCTCTACAGACAGAAAAACACCCTGGATAACCTTGAAAACGTAGGCTTTTCCAGAGAAGGTTACGACGGTCTGTATAACATATATATTATGGCTGAAACCCACACCATCCTTGCGGTGGGCGCAGGTGGTGTCACCAAGCTTTGTGCTCCCGATGGCCGCATTGAAAGACTTTTTAACTATAAATATCCCTATGAATACAACTCGAGATTTGATACCGTCCTTGAGCGAAAAGAGGGGGTGAGGGAGTTCTATGAAGAATACTTTGATAAAGAGAGTAGAAGTAGCTGAAAACAACAAAAAGGCAAAAAACGTAAAATACTTTGTTGCCGAGGCGGAATACCGCTATTTCCGCAGACTTGAAAAGGTTGCGGAGAAAATTGAATGCGAAACAGATAAAAAATCCATTCTGCTCATCTCGGGTCCTTCCGCATCGGGCAAGACCACCACGGCTTATGAGATAAGCGCAAGGCTCAGGGGCAGCGGAATAAATGCTCCCGTGGTCTCGCTGGATGATTTTTATAAATCGGTGGATGAGCTGCCCAAAAGGGAAGACGGCAAGCCTGACTATGAATCTGTTTACGGACTTGACCTTGAGTGTATCAGCCGCTGTTTTGACGATCTGTTCAGCAAAGGCTGTGCGGTTTTGCCGAGATATGACTTTGCGCACCAGTGCAGCATTCCAAACGCAAACAAAATTGAACTTGGCGAAAGAGATATCGTTATAATCGAAGGCATACACGCACTTAATCCGCTGATAAGAGGCAATTTTGACAGCAGCCTTTTTATAAAGCTGTATGTCAGGACAGCCACGGAATTTGTTAAAGACGGCAAGGTGGTGCTTTCGCCCGAAGACACCCGAAAGGTGCGCAGGATGATAAGAGATCACTACTACCGCTCAACGTCGCTGGAGAGCACCCTTGATATGTGGGAGGGTGTGCTTGAGGGCGAGGAGAAATATATCAAGCCGTTTATCGGCGAAGCGGATTATATGATAAACACCACCCACGATTACGAGCCAAACGTGTTCCAACACTATCTTTTCCCTCTGCTGAAAAGCACCGTTGAGCAAGGCGACACAAAATATTTGAGTGAGTTTATAAGGCTCAAGCAGGTGTTCGATATGTTTACGGCAATTCCCGTAAATGCGCTGCCCCAAAGCTCAATGCTCCGCGAGTTTGTTCCGGAGATATCATAACGGCGGCAGAGACAAGATTATTTAAGATAAACTGTTCAATTTGTTCATTGAAAAACTATATTATAAGGCGTATAATTAAAAGATAGGAAAATTTTGCTGCGGCATATTAAAGAAACGGAGAAAACCATGGGTAAAACATTTGATGATATTTTTGAAGGTGTTAAAGATATTGCCGAAATAGCAGGTCAGAAAACTGTTGAGATAGTGGATGTTTCAAAGCTTAAAATAGAGCTGGCATCTATCAACAACAGTATTAAAAAATGTCACGAGAAGCTGGGTGTACTCACCTATAACGCAGCCAAAAAAGGCACAGACAGCGCCGTTATAGACAGCTGCATAGAGGAATTAGATGCTCTTTACGCAAAACGTGATGAGTGCAGGGAAAAGATAAATGAGGTAAGACCTGTGCGCAGATGTCCCAACTGCGGCGCAGCCAGAAGTGCTTCCGCAATTTATTGCAACATTTGCGGAGAAAAGATCGAAAAGTAAAACAGGGAGACTATGCCCCGCTTGGAGGAAACTGAAATGGTCGATTACGAAAGATGTAAAAAAAGTGCAGAGTTCATTTTAAATGCAACGGATAAACGTCCCGAAACCGCAATTATTCTCGGTTCTGGTCTGGGAGGTCTTGTCAGCGAGATGGAGGACGCACAGCGCTTTGAATATACATCCATCCCCGGATTTATGAAATCCACCAACGAGATGCACGAGGGTGCTCTCTACATCGGCAAGCTCAACGGTGTGATGATAGCCGCTCTTGCAGGCAGATATCACTACTACGAAGGATATTCCATGGGAGATGCCGCATTTCCGGTGGGTGTGCTGTCGCAGATGGGTATCAAAAAGCTCATCGTAACCAACGCAGCAGGCGGTATCAACCCCGAATATTATCAGGGCGAGCTTGTTATACTCAAAGACCACATCAAATTCTTCTCCGACAGCCCTCTCAGAGGCAACGTGGATGCTCCTTTTGGACCCAAGTTTTTTGATATGAGTGATGCCTATTCAAGGGAACTTCGTGAAATAGCCAAAAACTGTGCCCGCAAGTTGGGAATGGAGCCTCACGAAGGCGTCTACGCCTGGATGCCGGGACCACAGTATGAAACACCCGCAGAGATAAAGGCACTTGCAATTCTTGGTGCAGACGTGGTGGGAATGTCCACCGTGCCGGAAGTTATTATGGCTGCACAGTGCGGCATCAAAACTTTGGGTATTTCCTGCGTTACCAATATGGCTGCCGGACTTTCCAAAACAAAACTGACCGACGAAGAGGTAATTGAAACAGCAAACAGAGTTAAAAACCGGTTTGCGGAGCTTGTGTGCGAAATTATTGCCAACATTGGCTGATGACATAAAAAGGAAAACGCTATGCTTTTTGAAAA
>JAFSHJ010000060.1 GCA_017440425.1 Oscillospiraceae bacterium
ACGACTACGTTGTAAAGCCTTTTGATACAAAAGAGATCGTGGCCAGAATCAAGGCAGTTCTCCGCCGCACAGGCAAGAGCTCCGAGGAAAGCGACCACAAGGAAGTTTCCTACGATAAGCTGGTAGTCAACATGACGAAATATGAGCTCAAGGTGGATGGACGCATCGTGGACACTCCTCCGAAGGAGCTGGAACTGCTCTTCCACCTTGCAAGCAACCCTAACCGCGTTTACACCCGCGATCAGCTGCTTGATGAGGTTTGGGGCTTTGAATATTACGGCGATTCCCGTACGGTAGACGTTCACATCAAGCGTCTGCGTGAGAAACTGGAGGGTGTTTCCGATAAATGGACCCTTAAAACAGTTTGGGGCGTAGGCTACAAGTTCGAAGTAAGAGACTGATATTCAAGAGAATAAAGCACTTAAGGATATGATGATTGACCGAAGATGCCTTTCTTCGGTCGGTCATCATCGTGTTATTTATTGAGACTCTGCGCAGCGAGCGGCAAAATGCCAAACCGCTGTAAAATTATTTTTCGGAGAGATAGAGCAGAATGCGACGTAGCATAGTGTTTAAATATTTCACGGCTTTTGCGGCAATAATTTTGTCCTGCATACTGTTTTTGGGCGTGGTGTTTATGCTGTTTGCGTCGCAGTATTTCCAAATGGATAAACAGCAGCTGTTATACCGCAATACCCAGTATGCACTCAACCTCACCAAAAGCAACCTGGAAAGCAACAAGGGTACCGCTGTGGATGAATGGGTGCTCAAATCGGCATATTCCATTCTTGCAGATTCCAGCCAGACCACGGTGTTTTTGATCAACACCGAGGGTGAGACTATGGTCTGCTCCGAATCCTCAAACTGCGTGCACAAAAATGCGGTGATGAACAAGGGCATACTGGATGAGCTGTTCACCAAAGGCACCTATTCCGAGATAGGCCGTCTGGGCGGTATCTACAGCAGCTCTCACTACACCGTGGCACAGCTGCTGCTGGATGATGAGGGCTTTGTAAAAGGCGTAATATTCGTCTCTGCACCGGCAAACACGCTGGTGGAGTTTTTGACGGAAATGATGGGAATGTTCATCATCAGCGCAACGGTGGTGCTGTTTGTCGCATTCATCTGCACCTATTTCCTTATCGGACGTATGGTGCGCCCGCTGCGGAAGATGGCGGATGCCACAAGAGCCTTTGCAAACGGAGATTTCTCGGTGCGTGTTCCCGTGGAGGGTGTGGACGAGATAGGTGTGCTGGCGGCATCCATCAACGAGATGGCTACCTCTTTGGCGGAGCTTGAAATGTCCAGCAGAAGCTTCACAGCAAACGTCTCCCACGAGCTCAAAACCCCCATGACCACCATCGGCGGCTTCGTGGACGGCATATTGGACGGCACCATCCCCGAAGAGAAGCACCGTCACTATCTCACCATCGTTTCGGAAGAGATAAAGAGACTTTCGAGGCTGGTTAAAGCCATGCTGCAGCTTGCAAAGATAGAGGCAGGCGAAAGACAGATAATCGCCAACCAGTTCGATATCCACGATACCGTTATCCAAACGGTGTTTGCCTTTGAGCAGGTCATCGAATCCAAGGACCTTGAGATAAGGGGACTGGACGTGGACAAGATAATGGTGGAGGCAGACGAGGACCTTATCCATCAGGTGGTGTATAACCTTGTAGACAATGCCGTAAAATTTACAAACCAAGGCGGATACATCGAGTTTGAGTTTAACGGCGATGATAAGATGATATATGTTGCGGTGCGAAATTCCGGCGACGGAATTCCCGAAAATGAGCTGAACAAGCTGTTCGACCGCTTTTACAAGACGGACCGCTCCCGCAGTCTGGATAAAAACGGTGTAGGTCTGGGACTTTACATAGTGAGAACGGTCATAGGACTTCACGGCGGCGAGATAAGAGCACGAAGCAAGCAGGGTGAGTTCACCGAGTTTGAATTTTCCATCCCTCTCAGCAGAAATCAGCACGAAGAGCAGAACAAGCCGACGGGCGGAAAGAACAAATAAGGGACAAAAGGCATCTCAAAAGAATTTCGGCATAAAATGGTGACAAGGAAACAGAGGTTTGAATTTTAAGGGAGGGAGCGGGCAATATCAGCCCGAGAACCGATAAACATATGATTGAAAACAACGACAAAAGAGAAAACTGCGCAGAAAATGCCCCCGCAGAACAGCAGGAGCAGCCTGCCTGGAGCGAGAGCGAATACAGCTACAGCGCAAAGGGACAGAACAACGGCACACAGTTTGAGCAGCTGCAGGAGGAGCCGAAAGAGGCAGGCGGAGCCGTGCCCACCGAGCAAAACCCCGTCTATCATCAGGGCAGATATTCGCAAAACGGTGTAAATAATTATACTTATAGTAATAATAAGTGGAATTTCAACAATTATGATAGTTTTGAGGGCGGCGAAAAGCCCTCCGAGCCTCAAAATATGGGCGAATCTCCCTACGGAATGGGCGGAGGAGCACCTTCACCCAAAAAGCCGAGGAAGAGCAGCGCAGTCACAGTGTTTGCAATAATCCTTTGCGTTGTGGTGGTGCTTGCGCTGACAGGCTTTGCAGGCTACGGCTTTTGGGCGATAGTTAACAGAGACCTGATATCTGCCCCCACAGATGAGCAGAGCAGCGACGGAAACTTCGAGCTTCCTCCCGTGGATGGCGAAGACGGTGAAGACAGCGAAGATGAGGATATGTCCTCGGCTGCGGACGTGGGCATAGATATCGACCGCAACCACAGCGGAATAACCATTGAGGACAGACCCGGCGGCGATAACGGCGAAGTGGATCTGCCCTGGACGGTAGAGGTGGCAGAAAGGGTGTCTCCCTCTGTGGTGGGCATCGAGATATACAGCAACGACTACCGCACGGCAGAGACTCCGGTTCCTCTGGGCAGCGGCACGGGAATAATAATGTCCTCCGACGGATATATCGTCACAAACGCTCACGTTGTGGCAGGTGCCTATTCCATCAAGGTCACCCTCTCCGACGGCAGCGAGTATCCCGCAGCGCTGGTGGGTTCCGATACCATAACCGACCTTGCAGTTGTGCGCATAGATAAAAAGGGACTTCCTGCCGCAGAGTTCGGCAACTCCGAGCAGATGCGTGTGGGCGAATTTGTAATAGCCATCGGCAACCCCGGCGGTCTTGAGCTGCAGGGCAGCGTGACCTACGGCATGGTCTCTGCGGTCAACAGAGAGATACGCACCTCCAACAGCACCCTCGTCTGCATACAGACGGATACCGCCATCAACCCGGGCAACTCGGGCGGCGCGCTGGTCAACAGATACGGCCAGGTCATCGGTATCAACTCCGCCAAGATAGCGCTGGAGGAATACGAGGGCATCGGCTTTGCCATCGCCTCCAACCACGCACAGCCAATAATCGACGAACTTATAAAATACGGCAGAGTCACCGGCAGAATACAGCTTGGCATAACCGCACAGCTCATCACAAAATCCAATGCGGCTTATAACGGCGTAAAACCCGGTCTCTACATCGTGGAGATAACCAACCAGGATATGAAGGACAACGGAGTCAAGGAGGGCGACATCATCACCCACATCAACGGCGAAGAGGTCACCGCCTTCAATATCGTTTCGGAGCAGCTGGCGGAGTATTCCGCAGGGGATACGGTGACCATCACCGTCTACCGCCCCGCAACCAAAAACACTCCCTCCTCCACCTTCGATGTTGAGATAAAGCTGGTTCAGGACACAGTTGATTGATCAAAACAAAAACAAACCCGACAAGATGATCTCTTGTCGGGTTTACTTTTTATTTTTTTGAGCTTTTTTTGCGTCGGTCGGTTATCCGCCTTACGGTGAGTGCAGAGAGATTCTTTGCCGTTTTTGCGGCATAGACCCGCTTTTTCTGCTTGATGGGGAACTTGTCCTCTCCCCAGGATGCGCTGCGGCAGAAGGGGAGCACAGAGCCCTCATAAATCACGAATGGTGCCAGATGCTCTTCCATATCTGTGACGGAGAGAAAGCTGTCCGGAAGGGCAAGCTGCTCAATGTTGCGGAGGATTTTTGCCGCAAACTCAACGCAGGTGTAGGAATCGCTGATGCTGAG
>JAFSHJ010000061.1 GCA_017440425.1 Oscillospiraceae bacterium
AACTTTGCCGGTGGAGTTATCTATCTCGGCAAAAATGCCGTTTATCATGCACTCGCCGGAGGCAGTCTCAAAGCGTTCCGGCATTTTTGTGATAAGGCGGCGGATGGCGGGCTCTTTTTTCATGCCCAGCACGGAATCTGCAGCGCCGCACATTCCAAGGTCGGTGATATAACCCGTGCCGCCTGGAAGAATTTTCTCGTCGGCGGTCTGCACGTGGGTGTGGGTGCCGAAAACAAGGGAAGCACGTCCGTCAAGGTGGAAGCCCAGGGCTATCTTTTCGGAGGTGGCCTCTGCGTGGATATCCACGATGACGATCTTTGCAGCGTTTTTGGCAAGGATGCGGTCGATACAGGCAAAGGGTGATTCGTAAGCCTCCATAAACAGCTGGCCCGAGAGGTTGACCACCAGTGCACGGATGGGACCTTTTTCAAAGAGATAGCTGCCCACGCCCGGGGAATCGGGGTGGTAGTTTGCGGGACGGATGATGCCGATATCTCTGTCCAGCTCATCGTAAATTTCCCGCTGGCGGTAGACGTGGTTGCCGGTGGTGATGACATCCGCGCCGCAGCCAAAGAGCAGAGAGGAAGAGCGCAGGGATATACCGTTGCTGTCGTCGGAATTCTCTCCGTTGACAATGGTAAGGTCTGCCTTACACCATCTTTTCAGCTCGGGCAGAGCGGTTTTAAGTTTGCTGCAGCCGCAGCTTCCCACGGCATCTCCAAGGGCGAGCACTCGCATATAGATAAAAACTCCGTTCGGTTTGGTTTTGGTCAAAATTAAAAAACGAACAAAAGCCCCTGCAGGCGGTCTCGGATGGGAATTCAGCACTTCAAAACAGATATTTTCCACAACATTGAATCAAAAAGTCACGGCAGGCAGCAGCCTTGCCGTGGCTCTTTTCTTTGTCCTGTAAAAAGTTCTCTCGTTTTAAGGGAAGAGGTGTTTTGAGCGAAAGCTTCATTCAAAACAGTTTAAATTCCTATGCGAGACCGCCCAAAGGGCCGTTGATTTATTACTTGGCGTATTCTATCGCTCGGCTTTCCCTCACGATATGGACCTTGATCTGTCCGGGATAATCAAGCTCGTTCTCGATGTTCTTAACGATCTCTCGTGCAACAAAGGAGATCTGGTCGTCACGGATGATCTCGGGTTTAACAATTATGCGGATCTCACGTCCTGCCTGGATAGCGAAGCACTTGTCAACGCCCTCGTAGGCATTGGCGATAGCTTCCAGTTTTTCAAGACGCTTGATGTAATTTTCAAGGTTTTCGCGGCGGGCACCGGGTCTTGCGGCAGAGACAGCGTCTGCAGCCTGAACAAGACATGCAACAACGGTCTGGGGCTCAACGTCGCCGTGGTGAGCTTCGATGGCATGGATAACGTCGGCGGATTCCTTATACTTCTTGGCGATCTCAACACCGATGTTGACGTGGGAGCCTTCGATCTCGTGGGTGAGTGCCTTACCGATATCGTGGATAAGACCTGCTCTGCGGGCGAGATTTGCATCTGCGCCGATCTCGGCAGCCATCATGCCTGCAAGCTGAGATACCTCAATGGAGTGAGCAAGCACGTTCTGACCGTAGCTGGTGCGGTAGCGCATGCGTCCGAGGAGCTTGACGATCTCGGGATGGAGACCGTGAACACCTGTGGAGATGATCGCGCGTTCGCCGTCCTGCTTGATCTTCTGCTCAACTTCTCTGCGGGATTTCTCGATGGATTCCTCGATCTTTGCGGGATGTATACGTCCGTCCTGAATGAGATGCTCAAGAGAGAGTCTTGCGATCTCACGTCTGACGGGGTCAAAGCTGGAAAGTGTGATAGCTTCGGGAGTATCGTCGATGATGAGGTCAACGCCGGTTTGTGCCTCAATTGCACGGATGTTGCGGCCTTCACGTCCGATAATGCGTCCCTTCATCTCGTCATTGGGGAGAGGAACAACGGAGACGGTAGCCTCTGCAACATATTCGGAAGCGCAGCGCATAATTGCCAGAGAGATGCACTGTCTTGCCTTTTCGTCGGCCTCTTCCTTGAGCTGCTGCTCATACTGGGCGATATTAAGGGATTTTTCGTGGATAAGTTCGTTGTCAAGGGTGGAGAGGAGCTGGTCTTTTGCCTGCTCAACTGTGAGACCGGAGATGCGCTCCAGCATCTCAAGCTCGTGGGTCTTAAGCTGTTTTGCCTCTTCGAGGTAGGATTCTGCCTCTTTCATTTTTGTCTGAAGGGCTTCTTCCTTCTTTTCAAAGTTGTCAAGTTTTCTGTCAAGAGATTCTTCTTTTTGCTGTAATCTGTGTTCCTGCTTCTGCATAGCGGAACGGCGCTCTTTGAGTTCACGCTCGTTTTCCTGCTTAAGCTTGTGTATCTCGTCTTTGGCATCAACCAAAGCTTCTTTTTTCTTGCTTTCAGCTGTCTTTATAGCATCCGAAACAATTCTCTTCGCCTCTTCCTCAGCGGAACCGAGCTCTGCTTCAGCAACCTTACGTCTGTATGCAACACCTATAAAAAAGAAACATATGCCTCCGACAAGTAAGCCTACAAATCCGGCAATAACACACCAGAAAATGCTTACCATCATCTGTAAAAATAATCCTCCAATCGTAATATTTGCGTATTCTTTTATGTCTATACAAGGGCAACGACCCGAAATATATCAAATAAAAAGCATACATATATATTTTAATGCTAAACCATCTCTTTGTCAAGAAGATTTAGCTATTAATAATCGACAAACCTCAATTTTTGCTGCAAAATTATGCAAAAAAGCAATTTTTAATGCGAAATAATACATTTTTCACCTTTAAGACGGTTTTAAAAAAACAAAAATACACTCCATAAAAAATGCCCTCTCTGCAACATTTTTACAGAGAGGGCACTGCGGAAAAAATTATTTTACAAAGGTTATGAGATCCTCTGCGGATTTGCGTTTTTTGGTGCGCAGCTTGTCATCCTCTGCGGCATATCCGAGGGAGATGACAAGGCGAATCCTTGCGGTGGTGCCCACCAGCGCAGCAAGCTTTTTCTCATCGAACCAGCCAACGATGCAGGTGGAGAGACCGAGGGTGGTGGCGCAGAGGCAGATGTTTGCGGCGGCAATGCCGATATCCACGCTGCGGTAGTCCTGGTCCTTTCTGCGGCTGCCGATGGCGGCGGTGGCATTGTAGTTATCCTCGGTGATGACAAGGAGGCAGGGCGCCTGGGAGGTGAACTTGTTCATGCCTGCGGTCTGTGTGGTTTTGGCCACCTCTGCGGCAGCGTCGCCGGTGCAGAGATAGATGTGATAGGGCTGGGAGTTGCAGGCGCTGGGAGAGAGGCGGGCAGCCTCAAGGCAGGTGCGGATATCCTCATCGGAAACGGGTCTGTCGCTGTAGCTGCGGCAGCTCTGGCGGGTGTTGCAAAGCTGAATGAAATCCATTTGAATCGCTCCTTTTTAGTGTTGTCAAAGCTTAAAGCTGTCGTAAGCCTTGCCGTCGGATACATTTTTCCAGACAAATTCTCCGTCGGAATAGGTCATATAGCTGTTGACGGAGCCGTTTTTGGGGATGGAAACGGAGCCGGGGTTGATGTATCTTATGCCCTCCTTGAGGGAGTTATCGGGAATGTGGGTGTGTCCGTAGAGGATGACGCCGTCCTTCATGGGAGCAGCAACGGTGTCCAGATGATGTCCGTGGGTGGCGGTGAGGATGTTTGCACCGTCAAAGATAACGGCAGTATCGGAGAGAATGGGGAATTTCAGCACCATCTGATCCACCTCGGTGTCGCAGTTTCCGCGGACACAGAGCAGCTTATCCGCAAGGGGGTTGAGCATCTCTATCAGCTTTTTGGGTGCATAATCTCTGGGAAGGTCGTTGCGGGGACCGTGGTAAAGGATATCGCCGAGAATGAGCAGCCTGTCGGGGGCTTCTTCGGCAAATCTTTCAAGCAGCTGTGCCGCAAAAAAGGCAGAGCCGTGGATATCGGAAGCTATCATGAGTTTCATATATGGTTTTCCTCCGTGGTAAAAAGTCTTCAAAGCATAATTTATTTTAACAGAAATAGGCTGCGGGGTCAACAGTTAAGCATTTTGAAAAGAAAAAACACCGCAGCTGCCTGCGGTGTTCAAAATATAAGCCTGAATTTTAAGCCTTGCTTGTCAGCACGGTTACAACATCGTCGGCGACGGTGGCAAAACCTTCACCCACCGAATGCTCCGCAATTTTCGAGGAATCGCTGCCGAAAGCGGTTATTCTGCCGCTGCCAACAGATATCATTGCGGGCAGATGTCCCGGACGGATGCCCAGCGAGCCTCCGCCGCTGCCGTTTTCATCGCAGGGAAGGGTGAGGCGGACAGAGCTGCAGAAAACATCCAGAACTGTGCCGGCAGGGGTGACTATCTTCAGTTTGAGCTGTTTTTTGGTGTTGTTTTCAGCCATAACGGCCTCCGTAAAAATCAGATGATCTCTTTGGATTTGGCATAGACATCCTCAATGGTGCTGGACATAAGGAAGCATTTTTCGGGGATGTTGTCGCAATCGCCGCCGAGGATGGCGTTAAAGCCTTTGATGGTGTCCTCAATGCCGACGAAAGCACCTTTTACACCAGTAAAGCTTTCTGCAACGTGGAAGGGCTGGCTCATAAAGCGCTGGACGCGGCGGGCGCGGGTTACGCTGATACGGTCTTCGGGAGAGAGCTCGTCCATACCGAGGATGGCAATGATATCCTGCAGCTCGTAGTATCGCTGCAGCACACGCTGGACCTCTTTGGCGGTCTTATAGTGGTGTTCGCCCACAATGTCGGGAGCCAGCATGCGGGAGCTGGATTCCAGCGGAGCAACGGCGGGATAAATTCCCAGCTCAACAATGCTTCGGGAGAGAACGGTGGTGGCATCCAGGTGGGAGAATGCGGTGGCGGGAGCGGGGTCGGTCAGGTCGTCGGCGGGGACGTAGATGGCCTGAACGGATGTGATGGAGCCGTTTTGTGTGGAAACGATGCGCTCCTGCAGTTTGCCCATTTCGGATGCAAGGGTGGGCTGATAACCCACGGCGGAGGGCATTCTGCCAAGCAGAGCGGAAACCTCCGAGCCTGCCTGCGTGAAACGGAAGATGTTGTCTATAAACAGCAGCACGTCCTTGTGCTCTGTCTCACGGAAATATTCCGCAATGGTCAGTCCTGCAAGAGGCACACGCAGACGTGCGCCTGCGGGCTCGTTCATCTGGCCGAAGACCAGAGAGGTCTTGTCTATAACACCGGACTGCTTCATCTCCTGCCAAAGGTCGTTGCCTTCGCGGGAGCGCTCGCCGACGCCTGCAAAAACGGAATAGCCGTTGTGCTCAAATGCAATGTTGCGGATAAGTTCCATTATCAGAACGGTTTTACCAACGCCTGCACCGCCGAAAAGACCGATCTTTCCGCCCTTTGCATAGGGAGTCATCAGGTCAATGACCTTGATGCCGGTCTCCAGTATCTCGGTGGCGGGAACTATCTCGGTGAAGTTGGGAGAGGGGTGGTGGATGGGCCATTTGGTATCTGATTCAATGGGACCTTCACGGTCGATGGGATCACCGGTGACGTTGAGCAGTCTGCCGAGGGTGGCATCGCCAACGGGGACGTTGATGGGATGACCCAGAGAAACAACGGGCATGCCTCTTGACATACCGTCGGTGGGGTGCATAGAGATACAGCGCACGGTGCCGTTGCCCAGGTGCTGAAGAGTTTCCAGCACAAAGTGGTTTCCGTCACCGGAATCCACGGCAAGTGCGTGATATATATCGGGGAGATCCGAATCGGCGGGGACGTATACGTCCACCACCGGACCGATGACCCTCATTATAATGCCTTTTTTTGCGTCAGCCATCTTTTAAGACCAAGCCTTTCGTAATAGATAGCGGCAGATGCCGCAAGCGGACGGTGCTAAGAGGGGAGGAAGCTTATTCCTCTGGGGGCTCGTAAGATATTTCGATAACATCCGCAGTAACTTCGCCCTGGCGGATGCGGTTTATCTTTGTCTCCAGCTTGTCGGAGGATTCCTGAGAGTTGTCGTAGGCAGAGCGCATTGCCATAATGGTTGCGGCCTGGCTTCCTGCGGCACACTCGAGAAGGGAATCGTAGACAGCGGAATCGATGCAGTTGAGGATGGTTTTTTTGAGCACAGTCTCTCTGTCGGGAATGTATACGGTGCGGAAATCCTCATCCTCTTCGGCTGCGGCGGAAGCTCCGCAGGGCAGCAGAGGCTCGCAGACGGGGGTCTGGGTGAGCATATTCACAAACTTCTGATAGAGTATCTGAATGCTGTCGGTTTTGCCCTCGGCATAGAGGGAGCGCAGATATTCCGAAAGCTCCTTTGCCTCGGAATAATCCGGCACATCGTTGAAGATGAACTCACGGCAGACAGAGATGTTCTTTTCTCTGCAATACTGCACCGCAATTTTGCCGCAGGCAACAATGAGTGCATCGGGATGCTGTGCCAGCGTTTTGGCAAACAGCGACATCAGCTCAATGTTGTAGCTGCCGCAGAGTCCGCGGTTGCCGCCAAGCACAACAAAGCAGGGCGGACGGGGAGTTTCCAAAGTGGGTCTGCCGGAGAAGGCAAGGTCCGCGCCGAAGCGTTCCAATATGCGTCTGCACTCGCCTGCATATTCCGAATATGCGGAATACGCCGCATTTATACGGGAATATTTGGCGGTTGCCGTGCCTCCTTTAACCGAATTTTGGTGAGTTTGCGTCAAATTACAGGGTGAGATTTGCGGTGAAGCAGCCAAGCTGTTCACGGAGTTTTTCAATCAGTTCGTCGGACATCTTGCTGCCGGTCTCCAGCTC
>JAFSHJ010000062.1 GCA_017440425.1 Oscillospiraceae bacterium
AGGACGGCGTCTGCCGTATTCCCGGCACCAACCGCGGCACTTCCTTCTCCGTTGTCAACACCCACGGCTGGTTTGGCTATGAGATGAAGATAAGACCCCTCGCCGCAAACACCGTTATCGTTACTGCAAAAGGCAGCAGCGGCAAAATAAACTTCAAACTCACCGTCAACGGTGAAGAATTTGAAGTGAAAGATGAGTTTAACGGCAAAAAGCAGTTCTCCTTCACCTTTGAGGAAAAAGACGGCAGAGCTGCTGCGGATATCCAAATAGACCGCATCACGGGATATACACCCTTCATTTATGAAATAAAAATCAAATAACAGCCACAAAACAAAAGCTGCGGAAGAGCTAACCTTCCGCAGCTTTAAATTTATTTTATTTAAATCTTCGCAAAAACTTTGGTCTGAACCATTCCACATAGGCGGATATGAGTCTTGTTGTGGCAAAATCATAGACAATAAACACCAAATTGCCCAGTCCCAGCAGCACAAGAGCGGAATATTTTCCGAATGCGCCCATCTCCGTGAGGATATCCGGCATCTGGAACACGAAAATTATCACCAGATATGCCGCAATTATGCAGATGTTGAAGCAAACCACTTTAAGCACATATTCCAGCACTCTCGGGCGGATGCGCTCCAAAAACAGTTTAAGGATCGGATAGTGACCGAAAAATGCCACAAACATCATTGCCGCTTCTCTGTCCGGTGTGATGAATATTCCCAGAATGGATACAGCTAGATACACGAGCAGCGCCCATTTTGCGTTAGTCTCCACCACAACGATTATCATAAGTATTCCAGAAAGCGCAGGCACAGCATAGGTTGCAAAGGGAAAAACACCTGTTAAAAACATAAACATGGTACACAGCGCCGCTATCATTCCGCAAAGCGCCATCTGCGCACTTCGTTTCATCTTACCCATATCAAAAACTACTCCCAAATTTTAATCGGTTCAGCAGCAGGAGATCAAGTCTCCGCCCATACACTCACAGCAGCAATCCGCACACACAAGACCCGTGCAGATATCGCAGGAGGAACATCCCGATGCATTTCCCGTTGTTCTGTAACCGCCCTGACGGTCATAGGAATATGCACGGGCGCTGTTGCGCTGATATACAACTCTGTTGTATGCCTCTCGGTATTCCGGATTGCCGGGTTCCATATTCACAGCCAGTGAAAAATGGTTGAGTGCCTGCTCCAGCCAGCCTCTTTTATAGAGCACGCTGCCCTTGAGAAAATGCCACTCCGCATCTCTTGAGCTCTGCGGCACGCCTTCCAGCAGCTCTTCCGCCTCTGCAATACGGTTTTGCGCTATAAGTCTTCTTATATCCGCAAACTGAGAAGATCCACCTCTGTAAGAGCTGTATCCGCCATAATAGCCGCCGCTTGAGTATCCGCCGGAGCTTCCGCCTGCCGCTTCTGCCCCGTTTTTGCGCATACGGTTTATCTCGTCATAAGCGTTGTTTATTTCAAGCATCTTTTCTCTTGCAAGATCAGCTAAGGGATCACCCACATAATTATCGGGATGATATTTCTTTGCCAGCTCACGGTATGCTTTTTTTATTTCCTTTTCTGTTGCATCGGGAGAAACGCCAAGCACTTTATACGGATCGGAAACGCTCATTTTTCTTCCTTTCACATCGTTTCAAATGCTGTTCTTATCTGCGGCAAAACCGCATTATATCTCTGCTGTGACGTTTTTTTCTCCGTCACTAAACTTTTTCAATATTGTATCCGCTCTGTTTTTGAGTCCGAGTTCAACAATGTTTTCCAATATCTCGCCGTATCGGTTCACTTCAAGCAGAGCATAAGCCGCCTGTATCTCCGCTATGGTCAGATACAAGGCACCTTCGGTAGAGTTTTTGTCTGCCGCATTGCTGTTTATCAAAGGATTGAAGCTGCCTTTTTTGATATCTTCTTCCAAATCGTCGCAGGCATCGCAGAGATAGACATATCTTCCAACGAGATATCCCATTCGCTCAAGCACACGGCTTTGAGCTTCTTTGCCGTTTGACAGCAGCAGGAACACCTTTGCCATTGCCGCCGCTGTGGGCTCTGCCGCCTCGTCGAGACCCGCACCGTTCTCCTCAGCTTCACGCTGCTTTAACATCATCTCCGCAAAGGCTTCATCCACCGTCGGCTGTCTTTTTGCGGCTTTCTTTCGTGAGCTTGCCGCAAACGGCATCATCATCCACCAAAGCGGTCTCTCCCACCAACGGCCGTCTGCTATGTTATCCTTCACTTTGAAATACATAGCTATTGCAGCCGCATCGGCGCTGAAAAGAAGAGCCTCATCCGATGTGCAGCACATCTTCTTTTTGAGCGGGTTTGCAAAGCAGGCACACTTTTTAAAAGAGGGACAATTCTCCTGCGTTGCCATATGCAGCATTGCCAAAAACACAAAATCGTAGCTCAGTGTAAACCTTGCGGCAACTCCGAAGGCGCTTCCCAGCTTGTGGCACAGCCCGCAATATATTGCATTGTAAATTTCGAACTCTTTAACCTTAAGTTCAGGTTTTAAAGGTCTGACATAGCCAAACAAGCGATAACCCCTTTCATATCAAATATTGTACCGCAAATTTATGGATATTTCAATTAAAAAACTGTAAACAGCAGTTGTACATTAGTTAACAACTGCAGATATTGCGGCTTTTTACGCTTCATAAAACCGCTTCAGTCATTTTTCCTGCGGTATTCTCTCGGCGACATATTAAACCGTTTCTTAAAAAGTCCCGAAAAATAGTGCTCATCCTGAAAGCCGACCTGATAGGCTATCTCCTTTATAAGCATATTTGTGTTGCGTAAAAGCTCTTTGGAAAGCTTGAACCTCTGCTCCAAAAAATAATCGTAAGGGGTTTGCCCATATGCTTTTTTGAATATTCTTATTGTCTGTGAGTTGCTTTTATAGATAAGCTTTGCAAGCTCGCCGATATCGAACTCCTTCCAGTAGTTTTTGTCGATATAGTTTTTCATCACTGCTGCTTCGCTCTGCTTTATATCCTCCTCTTTGTTGTATATCCTTGAAAGCTTTTGCATAATCTCGTGGAAGATAACCGCTATCCTGCGGTTTGTCTCGTCTGCATCTCCGCCCTCTTTGCAAAGCGCCACGGCCCTCTCCCAATATTCACCAAGAGGTGCATTCTCAATTACCACGGCATTTTCAAGTCCGTATTCATTTATCAGTGCGCCGCACAAACTACCGCCCAAATTCATCCATATCTTCACCCAGGGCTCTTCCGCATCGGAATAATACTCCTGATCGTGGCCCTCTCCAAGGATATACACATCACCCTTTTTTGCACGAAACTTTTTGCCGTCCAGCATCACCGTGCCGCTGCCTTCAATTATATATTCAATGCAGGTTATCGGAGAGTTTTTGCGGTTTATATAATAGCTTGCATCGCAATAGGATATTCCCGCCATCATCACATGGAACACCGGATCCCTGTTAAAGCCGTATACGCTGTAGATATCTTCCCTCATGCTCATTTCCTCTACTTTTACGCTTAAATCACACATTTACTAAGCTCAATTATAGCACTATAATTAACTTATGTAAACACATTAGGTTTATAATTTCAATATTAAGGAGCTGTTGATATGAATAACATTCCCCGACCCGAGCATCCCAATCCCCAGTGGGAACGTGCCAACTGGACAAACCTTAACGGCACCTGGGAATTTGACTTTGATTTCGGCCGCACCGCACGCGACCGTAAGCTCTATGAGAGCACCGAAAAACTGAGCAAAGAGATCATCGTTCCCTTCTGCCCCGAAAGCAAGCTCTCCGGCATTGAATATGTGGATTTCATTCCCGCCGTCTGCTATCGCCGCAGCTTTGAAGTCTCCGAGGCCGACCTTAACGGCAGAGTTGTTCTCCACTTTGGCGCTGTGGATTACCAGACCTACGTATATATCAACGGTGTTCTTGCAGGCACCCACACCGGCGGCTACACCTCCTTTGAGTTTGATATCACAAGCCTCGTAAAAGTTGGCGAAAACACTCTTTTCGTTCACGCTGAAGACGATTGCCGCAAAGGTATTCCCTCCGGAAAACAGTCCAAGCTTTACTATTCCCACGCTTGTGACTACACCCACACCACCGGCATCTGGCAGACAGTATGGCTTGAGAAAACACCTAAGGCATACATTAAAAAGGCAAAATATTATCCCGATATCGAAACAAACTCCCTCACCGTCATTGGTGAAGTTGTTGGCAACGGCGTTCTCGAGATAAAGAGCAGCTTTGAAGGCAGACCTACCGGCAGCGTAAAATTCAATGCCTACGGCGGCGCTTTCACCGCACACATCGCCCTCACCGAGACTCATCTTTGGGATCTTGGCTGCGGAAACCTCTATGACCTTGAGCTCACCTTCGGCGAAGACACCGTAAAGAGTTATTTTGGTCTCAGAAACGTCCGTCTGGAAGGCATGAAGTTTATGCTCAACAACCGCAGCGTTTTCCAGCGCACAGTTCTTGACAAGGGCTTCTATCCCGATGGAATCTACACCGCTCCCACCGAAGCCGACCTCATCAACGATATCGTCATTTCTATGGGACTTGGCTTTAACGGCGCACGTCTCCACGAAAAAGTTTTCGAGGCTCGTTTCCTCTATCACTGCGACAAGATGGGCTATATGGTTTGGGGTGAATATCCCAACTGGGGCTTTGACCACACTGCACTCAACGCAACAGAGGTTTATCTCAGAGAGTGGTCCGAGGCTGTTGAACGCGACTTCAACCATCCCGCAATCATCGGTTGGTGCCCCTTCAACGAGACCTTCTGCTATCTTGAGAGAAAAGAAAAGACTTTCCTCATGTCCACCATCTACGATTACAACAAGACTGTTGACCCCACCCGTGTTGTAATTGATACCAGCGGCTATCTCCACGTTAAGACAGATGTCTACGATCTCCACGATTACGAGCAGGATCCCGAGATCTTTAAGTCTCACTATGATATGCTGGTTACAGAAGGCAAGCTCTATGACTACATGAACGACAACAAGATCGAGCGCGGACTGGACAACCAGACCTATGAAGGACAGCCTGTGTTTATGAGCGAATACGGCGGCATCCGCTGGAACCCCAACGATGATAGAGGCTGGGGTTACGGTCAGGCTCCCACCACCGAGGAAGAATTCCTCAACCGCTACAAGGGTCTTGCCGATGCTCTGCTGGATAACCCCAAGATCATGGGTCTTTGCTACACCCAGCTCTATGATATAGAGCAGGAAGTCAACGGTCTTTACACCTACGACAGAAAACCCAAGTTTGATCCCGAAATTCTCAAAGCTTTCCTCACACGCAAAGCTGCAATTGAAGACTGATACACATAATAAATATCCCACCGCAAACGCGGTGGGATATTTATTATGCTTATTTATGATATTTTCCGCCTGATGATATCTGAAAAGCTCTGTATATCTGCTCCAACAGCAGCACCCGTGCCAGCTGATGCGGGAAGGTCATATCCGACATTGAAATTTTGAATTTTGCTGCCGCTTTAACCTTGTTTGCCAAACCGAATGAGCTTCCGATAACAAAGCTTATGGAGCTTGTGCCGTTAAGCGCCACCGAATTTATCTTCTGTGAAAGCCCGGGAGATGTCACCTTGCTGCCCTCAATGCACATTGCAATTATGTAAGAGTTGTCTGCAGCAGAGAGAATGGCCGTACCCTCCGCATCCAGTGCCGCATCTATCTGCGCCTGAGAGGGGTTATCCGGCAGTTTTTTCTCGTCCAGCTCCACCACATTTATCCTGCAATATCCGCCGAGTCGCTTTATATATTCCGCACAGCCCTCACGGAGCCACTTTTCTTTAAGCTTTCCCACGCATATAACGTTTACAGTAAGCACCGCTGCACCTCCTAAAACACCAGCATTTTTCCCGGGTTGAACCTTGGAGCCACCTCCAGGAGATAGTCGCTACCCTCTTCATAACCGCCTGACTTCAGCGAATAAAGTGCAGCTGCCCTTGCAACCTCCGGAGTATTGTTCTCCTTGCTGAGGTGAGCAAGCACCAGCCTTGTTGTTCCCGCTGCGATCAAACTGGGCAGCGCCGCAGCACACTCGTTGTTGGAGAGGTGTCCGTTTCTGCCGAAAATTCTTCTCTTCAGCACAAACGGATATGGTCCGTATTCCAGCATTTCGGGGTCATAGTTGGATTCTATCATAACAAGGTCGCAGCCGTAGAGTATCTTCATTATTCTGTCCGGAAGATGCCCAAGGTCGGTTGCGATGGCAATTTTTCTGTCATCGGAAGTATGTATGCGAAAACCGAGGCTGTGAATACTGTCGTGAGGTGTATCGAAGCTCTCCAGCATCATTCCCGCAACGCAGACAGGAGACTGGTCTATGCAAAAGAGCTGTGTGCCGGAGGGAAGCTTGCCGGAATCCGCAAGATAGTTTGCCACTTCTGCAGAGGCATAAACCGGCACCTTGTGCTTTGCCAAAAACACCGACAAACCGCAGATGTGATCGCTGTGTTCGTGGGTGACAAATATTGCTTTTACCGAATTGAGCTCTATTCCCGATTCGCACAGCGCAGTCATTGTTTTTTTGCAGCTGACGCCCACATCCACAAGGATGCCCTCGTCTCTGCCGCCAACATAGACCGAATTGCCGCTGCTGCCGCTGTATAGTGTGACAAATCTCGCCATTGTTTCACCTTTATTATGCCGTAAATTCGCAATTATCCTTTTACAAAACTTATGGAAGACGACGGGCTTTCGCCTATCCTCCTCCACGAGCTTTAAAATATAAAATTCTTAAATTAAAGAGCTTCCGGAATATCAAAATCCGGCTTGTTGATATATTTTATATCCGCACCGAGCATTCTCAGTTTTTCCACAAAGTTTTCGTAACCGCGCTCTATGTGGTAGATATCCTCGATCTCAGTCACGCCCTGCGCCATCAAGCCTGCAATAACCATTGCAGCACCTGCACGGAGGTC
>JAFSHJ010000063.1 GCA_017440425.1 Oscillospiraceae bacterium
ACGGCACTTGCACAAATGGACTACACACCCCTTACTATGGAGGAATATTTTCACATCCTCGGCGGATGCATTGAGCGGCTGCCGCCCGAAATTGTGATACACCGCCTGACGGGGGACGGCGACAAGCGCACCCTTATTGCACCGCTGTGGAGCGCCGACAAGCACCGTGTGCTCAACAGCCTGAAACGGTATCTTGATGAGCAGGATATTATTCAGGGGCGCTGTTTTAACCGTTGATCAAAACCGGATGCGCTTTATTGGGTTTTCCACAAAATTTTATTTCAAGGTTGAAATATATTGCGCATTTATAGCAAATATGGTATAATAATTATAATAAAACTGCATTGGGAGGAACACAGCATGAAAAAAACAGGTGTTTTAGTGATGGTTCTTGCCGTTCTACTTTCGTTGTCTGCCCTCCTTGTATCATGTGCAAAGGAACCAAGTCCCTTTGCTGAAACGATGGATAGAGAGGGGACAATCGCCTATATTAAATATGGTACAAGCTATAGCGACGGAAGCAAATATTGTTCACTTGTAGTGCTTTATGATGAAACGGATAAGTATGGTCACCAACATGCAGGCCATTTTACCGTTGGGTCTAATATACCTATAATGAGAGAGGACTCGAGAGAAAAATTATCCATTGATGATTTGGCGCTCGGACAACGAATAAGGTTTACCGTTGCGGCTAGTCATAGGTACAGATATTTCCCTCCAACCCAGTTTGGTCTTGATCGTAATACCTCTATCGACGACCTATATTACTGCAGAAAAGTCGTCATTCTTTCGGATGGAGAATAGACAAAATTTGTTGAAACATTAAATTGCAACAGGAGGCATTAAACTATGAAAAAAACTGGTATCATAATATTATTTATTGCAGTAATTTTTTCGATAGCAGCTATTTTTGTTTCCTGTTCAGATGAGCCCAAAGATCCCGCTCTTATACCTGTGGACAAAGAAGCAACAATTGTCGCAATCAAACATTATAAGAATGACGTGGGCAGAGAAGGTTGTGAAGTCGTAATGCTCTACGATGAACCGGATGATTATTCAGGTGAAAAAAGGGCATCACTTTTTTCTGTTGGTGCTTCTACTTCCATAACAAGAGAAGGCTCTAAAAAGAAATTATCTATGGATGATTTGAAAGTTGGACAACGAATACGCGCTTCCATTACCCCTTTGGTAATATCAATAGGTACTGACCCAACAGATTATGGCTTGTCTAAGGATATTAACATAAGTGATCACGGAAGCTGCCACAAAGTCGTCATTCTTTCGGATGGAGAATAGACAAAATTTGTTGAAACATTAAATTGCAACGGGAGGCATTAAACTATGAAAAAAACTGGTATCATAATATTATTTATTGCAGTAATTTTTTCGATAGCAGCTCTTTTTGTGTCTTGTGCAAAGGAGACCCCCCCATATCGTACGCCTGAGGAAAAAGAAGCAACAATTGTCGCAATCAAACATTATAAGTATGACACGGGCAGAGAAAGTTGTGAAGTCGTAATGCTCTATGATGAACCGGATTATTCCGGCGAAAAAGTGGCATCACTTTTCAATGTTGGCTCTTTTACATCTATAACAAGAGAAGGCTCTAAAAAGAAACTGTCTGTGGATGATTTGAAAGTTGGACAACGAATACGCGCTTCCATTATTCCTTTTGTAATATCAATATACACCGATCCAACAGATTATGGCTTGTCTAAGGATATTAACATAAGTGATCACGGAAGCAGCAAAAAAGTCGTCATCCTTTCGGATGGAGAGGAATAACCCTTAAAAATAAAACGAGACACAGTCTGTTTGGACTGTGTCTCACTTTATTATGTAGGTTTTATCAAAGATAGGTTGCCAATTTCTGCAGGTTCTTCTCTTTTGTGGCTTTCATAATGATAAACCAGTCTACGATGGACCAGATTCCGCAGCCGCCGCCTGTGAGCAGCTTGCCGATGCCCATGCCGATATCGCCGATGATGAAGCGGTCGATTCCCAGATAGCCAAGGAAAAGCGAAATTATAAGAGAAACGGTGGGGTCTTTGTAATCCAGCGCGGAGATGATAGAAAATTTATCATCCTCAACTCTCAAAAGATGCTCTCTTATGCTGTAAAGCTGCTCCTCCGGGAAGTATTTTCCGTTTGTCGCCATAAACATATCAACTTTCTGACAATCCATTTTCCATCCTCCTTTTCTTATCTACTAATATAATACATCATTTGCCCCCGATTGGCAAGTATAAATTTTTAGCAAGAGATTATTCGGCGCAAAAACGCATAATATAGTTGTGAAGTTCTTCCCGAAAGGTGGCTGCTCCATGAAAAAGCAAGATATAAAATCCGTTACCGAGCGTTTTTGTCCCAACGCAGAGCGCAATGTTGCCCTTGAGATATCCATCGGCGAAAACGGTGAATTGATAGAAAACTGTCTCTTCCGCCACTTTTGCGACGGCTATCCCTACAAGGAAAAAGGCTGCGTGCTGCATTTCAACACCGAACCTCCCGCCTCTGTTTGACCCCCGGTCAAAAGGCCGATGCAGCAATTCTGCATCGGCCTTAACTTTTTCAGTGCATTGTAACGTAATTTGGGGTTTTGATTGCATCGTTGGCAGATTGGATCGCCAGCTGCTTTTCTTCTTCGGTCACCTCGTCGGGCAGCCACTCAAGTCCGTCGATATCAACACCTGTGAGAGCCTTGAAGAATGCAAGTGCAACTACCAGATGACCTCTGGGAATGTTGATGTGGCAGCCGTCTGCGGACATTTCACCCATACCGTTGAAGCGTGCGTTCTGCACTGCTGTGCCTGTGGGAGAGATCATATCAACGGGATTTTTTGCAAGGACAACGTCTCTCATTGTCTCCATAATTCTTGCAAACAGTATCATTCTGTGTCCGCCCTGCTCATAGAGGTCGGGATAGTTGCCGTCGGTGCGGCTCTCGATCCAGGGCACATTGAAGACGATCTTCGGCTCGTTGCCTACGATATCCTTTATGTACTGAATGAGCGGAGAAAGTTTTTCGTAAGCTTCGGGTTTTACGTGGCGGCTTCCTCCGTTGTGGTAGTTCTGAATTACAACGTAATCCCAGGGACCTTCCTCAAGAGCTTCACGGGAGGATGCACGTTTTCCCATGCCGTCTTTCCAGCCCTCCTGCTCATATTCCCAGGTTCCGTCGGTGCTTACAAAATATTCATAGATTTTTTTATCTTCCATTGCAAACTCATAGTGGCTCTTGATGGAGCAGCCGCCGACATAGAGCACGCCTATCTTCACCTCTTTTACCCCTCTGTCAAAGGCGATCTTCGGCAGAAATCTGGAGGTGTTGAGAGAAAAGCTGTTGCCCACAAAAAGCACGTTAAGACGTTCAGGTATTTTTCCGTTCATTGTTGTTTTCCCCTTTACTGTGTTACTTTTTTAAGCTCCTGTGCGGCACGCATTATGCCGTATTTGCCGGATGCGTAGGTGAGTCCGCCCTGAATATAAATTGCATAGGGCTCTCTCATAGGACCGTCGGCAGAGAGCTCGATGGATGAACCCGATGTGAAGCAGCCTGCCGCCATAATGACCTTGCAGTCATATCCCGGCATATCCCATGCTTCGGGGGTTACGTAGGAATCCACGGGAGATGCGCCCTGAATGCCCTTGCAGAATGCCTCCATCGCCTTTGGAGAGCGTGTGACAAGCGTCTGAATGATATCTCCTCGGGGATCGTCGTATCTGGGGAAGGTCTCATAGCCCATAAGCTCCAGCAGACGTGCTGCAAATGCGGCTGTTTTAAGTGCGGAGGCAACCGCTGTGGGTGCCATAAACAAACCAAGCATCATGCCTCTCGTCTGTCCCAGCGAGCAGCCCACCTCGCCGCCCATTCCGGGCACGGTGTGTCTGCAGGCGGCAAGCTCCACAAGGTCGGGTCTGCCTGCAATGTAGCCGCCGGTCTCGGCAATGCCGCCGCCGGGGTTTTTGATGAGTGAGCCTGCCATCAGGTCTGCTCCCACATCTGTGGGCTCCAGCTTATCCACAAACTCACCGTAGCAGTTGTCAACCATGATGATAACATCCGGGTTGGCATTTTTCGCCATAGACACCATTTTTTCTATCTCGCCAATTGAGAATGCCTCTCTTGTGCTGTATCCTCTTGAACGCTGGATATACAGCATTTTGGCACTTTTTGCCGCATAGGGGATGGCATCGTAGTTGGGTTTGCCGTTTTCCAGCAGGTCTATCTCTCTGTAGTTTATGCCGTATTCCCAAAGAGAGCCTGCTCCGCCCTTTATCACCTGCGCAAGAGTATCGTAGACCTCGCCGGTGATGGAGACAAAGTTATCGCCCGGGCGGAGCACACCGAACAAGGCGGTGGCAAGGGCGTGAGTTCCGTTGACAAAGGTGTGGCGCACAAATGCAGCG
>JAFSHJ010000064.1 GCA_017440425.1 Oscillospiraceae bacterium
GGAAACATTGGCGATCTCACCGATATAGTTGACGCTGTCGGGATCGGTATGGGGATCGTTATTCTGTTCGCTGCAGCCGCAGAACAAGCCGGCGATCAGCAGAAAGCTGCAAATTATACAGAGCAGTTTTTTAAACATGTTTTTTCCTCCTTTGTTATGGCTTTCGTGGATATAGTGATGAGGAAAAGAAAAAATACTGCATCAAAATAAAATATTATTTGTGTTTCTGCGAATATAGATATTCTTCAACGCCCTTGTTTGCAAAAAGCAGAATGGCGCAGGTGAGACGATACACCAGCGAGATGATGCATACTATCAAAAGTGGAGTGCCAACATAGCCTTTCATTGCAGAATAGAGCAGCATAAACTGCACAAAGGATGCAAAGGCAGAGGTTATTATGAACAGCCACTTGACCCACACAACTCCCATTATGAGACATGCGGAGAGAATGACATCGAATATAATGGAGAAAATTGAACCGATGGTAAAGCCTGAAACAATGGGAGAGAAAACAGAGATCAGAATGTTGATTATTGCAATGGTGACTACAATGTATTGACCTTTGTTATAGAGCTTTTGCTGTCGCTTTTGATATTGCTTGAACGCCTCCTCTTTGTCCTCGGCAGATTCCGATTCAAAGCGGGAAAAGTTGGGTTCGGCGTCACAGCGGGGAAGCGGAATATCGGCGGTGGCAGCAGAGAATTTTGCGGCAAGAGCGAAGATGGATCTCACGTCGGAAAAATTTGTGGAATTCACAACGGCAAGCAGCGCGGTTTTCTCATCGACTTCGGTGGCCAGCCGCTGGGAATATGCCGACATAATTGTTTCTATCTTTTTGGGGGTCTTCATCATGGTGCGTATCTCCTCAATGGAGAGTCCCGCTTTTCGCAGCTCGGCAATGGCCTTCAGCTGGGAGGCATCCTCGGAGGAGTATTCTCGGTAGGTGCGTCCGTTGCTCTCGGTGGTTTTGGGAGAGATAAGCTTTTCTTCTTCATAATATCTTATAGTGCGTTCGGTGAGTCCGGTGAGAACGCACACCTCTTTTATCTTCATCTTGTTGCTCCTTTCAATAACGCAGTAGGCCTCTGTAATAAGCATTATACAATCTTACCTAAGGTAAGTGTCAATAGTATTTTTGAAAAAAACAGAAAAAAAGAAATTTTTATATTGAGTTAAAACGAAGGTGCTCGTTGGAACTCTGATTTTAGAACGCCATACGTCGTATGACGTTTTGTTTTATTATATTTATGTTGCGCCGAGCGCAAGGAGTTGGCCTGTGCGGCCGGCACCAAAGGGACTTGTCCCTTTGGAATCCCATTATGCTCCGCAGTCAAAATAAAAGTGCCTTCTCCGCGGGAATTGCACCAAACGCTTCGTGAATTTAAGAAACTGTAAGCGAAGCGTTGGTTTCGTCCGCGGATATGCCAGCGGAGGCTCTCCGCCCGGGCATTGCCCGGTCCCTTTGGAATCCCATTATGCTCCGCATATAAAACAAAAGTGCACCTCCCTCCGCGGGAAGTGCACCTGGCTATTCATAAATTAACGAAAAAATGTGCCGGCAAAAGCCTCTAACCACTATATGTAGAAACATCTGCTTTACAAACAGAAAAATATTGGTTATAATAAAAGGTATGGAAGAAGCCAAACGCTTTGTTTAAGCGTAAGAAAGGATATTTTCATGCCACCCAGAAAAAGCTCTAAAAAGACAGAACAAGCCAAAAACACAAATATGTCCAATGCGTATATCGAGAACGCGGGTGTGGTAATAGACCAGCCTATCGTCAACACCATTGAGACGAACTATATGCCATACGTTATGAGCGTAATTCTATCCCGTGCAATTCCGGAGATAGACGGCTTCAAGCCATCCCACCGAAAGCTGCTGTATACAATGTATACGATGGGATTGCTCACCGGTCAGCGTACAAAATCGGCAAACATAGTTGGTCAGACAATGAAGCTGAACCCCCACGGTGACGCAGCCATATACGAGACGATGGTGCGAATGGCACGAGGTAACGAATCGCTGCTCTATCCATATGTGGATTCCAAGGGTAACTTCGGTAAAGCCTATTCCTCCAACATGGAATATGCTGCCGCTCGTTACACCGAGGCAAAGCTGGACAGCATCTGTGCCGAGCTTTTCAGGGATATCGACCACGATACCGTGGATTTTATCGATAACTACGACAACACCATGAAAGAGCCCACCCTGCTTCCGGTGGCATTTCCGTCGGTGCTCATTAACTATAATATGGGTATCGCCGTCGGCATGGCCAGCAACATCTGCTCCTTCAACATGGAGGAGATATGCCGTGCAACGATAGCGCTTCTGCGTGATCCCGATGCGGATATCTCCGGCATTGTGCTGGCACCGGATTTCCCGGGCGGCGGCTACATCATAAACGAGCTCACCGAGATGGATAAGATCATCGAGACCGGTGACGGCCGTGTTATGGTGCGTGCAAAATATAACTACGATGCAAA
>JAFSHJ010000065.1 GCA_017440425.1 Oscillospiraceae bacterium
CCGCAGAAGGCAAACAGCACGCTTATGGCAATGATAAGGCGGTTGTCGCTGTATCGCTTGTTGGGCATCAGCCATTTGAGCACGAAGCCGAAGAATCCGCCCAGAAGCATAACACCGATGTTTGTGAGAATTGGCAGGGCAATGGTCTCAAAGTTGGAGGTGCCGGGTGCCATATCAAGTGCGGAGAGGGCAATGGAGATGGAGACGCTGTAGGCAAGTATGCTCAGCAGGTTGTCAATGGCTATGACCTGCAGCAGAGTATCCACAAACTCGCCCTTTGCACCGGTCTGACGGATGGTCATAATGGTGGAGGCAGGTGCTGTGGCGGATGCGAGGGCAGAAAGCACAATGGAAAACGCAATGCCCAGATCCAAAATGAAATAGGTGAGCACAAAAATGACAACGGATGCGGTAAGGGCCTCGAAAAGAGTTATGATCAGAATTTTTATACCGCTCTTTTTGAGGGTGGAAAACTTCAAAAACTCTCCCGTGCTGAATGCAATAAATGCCAGCGCAATGTCGGAGAGAAAATCCATGCCGCCGATAATTTTTTGAGGTATCAGGTCAAGGGCAAAAGGTCCGATGAGGATACCCACAAGAATATAGGCGGTGACATTGGGCAGCTTCAGAAGTTTGGTTATTTTGGTGGCGCCGAAACCGATGATAAGCATCAGCGACACCGAGATTATGATGGAAGCTCCCGGGGAAGCGGAAGCCATACTGTCTCTGAAAAATTGCAGCAACAAAATCACCTTTTAACAATGTTATACATAATATAATACTACTTTTTGTAGATAAATGCAAGAGATTAAGGTTTGCACGCTGTAAAATATTTCATTTTATGATGCCTGATCAAAGACTATGACCGACAGCAGCAGAAAACTGTCGGTCATAGGGGATGTATCGTGAAGATGTAGTGTTTAAAAGAAAATATCAGGCATTGCGTGTGGCAATAAGGTCGATGCCGGTGCCGAGAATATCTTCAATAATCACCTGGCCGCACCTAACGGGGGCAGAGACCTTTGTTGCACGGATGAGCTTCATGCATTCGAAGATGAGTTCTTTGGGGATATCGCCGTTTGTTCTCACGGGAAGACGGTCGTGGAGCGCACCCTCGATCTTAACGGTGGAGGTGACGGTGCGCACGGGGTGAAGCAGCTCGTTTTTGGCATATTCAATGCCTTTGGGACAGCCGAAGCCGCTGACATCTTCAAGGTTTGCATCGTCAATTGTGACAAGGCAGCCTTTGGGGCAAACAATGCAGGTTATCTCTCTTTTCATGGCTCAGTTGTCTCCTTTCGTGCGGACTTCAATGGTTATCTCTTTGCCTGCAGCTTTTTGGAGCATTGCTTTGGGAAGCACCACTCTTTCCATCTCAGCGGGAAGAAGCTGTGATTTTTTGATGACGTTCAGCTCTTCGCCGTCTGCACGGACAACGATCTCGGAATCTTTATAGGTGGTTCTCACTCTGAAAAATGCCTCAACAAACTTTTCGGTGCGTTCCACGGCAATTTTCTGGGGCACAACATAGGAAACTCCGTTTCCCGCAGCAAGAGAGACGGTGTTTTCTGCAGTGGTTTCGGGAAATCCGCCGTTTTTAACATATTCCGCAGCGGCACGTCCTGCGATCATGCTCTCCTTGGTGACGAAGTCCACCAGGTCGTGAACGTGGAGCACGTTACCGCAGGCAAATATACCGTCTATCTCTGTCTGGCGGTCCTGCCACACAACGGCGCCGTTGGTGCGTCTGTCAATGGGAACTCCCGCATTGCGGCTGAGCTCGTTTTCGGGGATGAGACCGACGGAGAGCAGCAATGTGTCGCAGTCGAATTCGATCTCTGTTCCGGGAATGGGAGCAAGGTTCTCGTCAACACGGCTAACGGTGACGGATTCCAGTCTGTTTTTACCTTTGATATCTGTAACTGTGTGGGAGAGATAGAGTGGGATACCGTAGTCATCGAGACACTGGGCGATGTTGCGCTTAAGACCGTTGGAGTAGGGCATCAGCTCGCAGACGGCAAGCACCTTTGCACCTTCAAGAGTCATGCGGCGTGCCATAATGAGTCCGATGTCGCCGGAGCCGAGGATGAGCACCTTTTTGCCCACCATATAGCCCTCGATGTTGATGTAGCGCTGTGCGGTGCCTGCGGTGAAAACACCGGAGGGACGCTCGCCGGGGATGGAGATGGCCCCTCTTGTGCGTTCTCGGCAACCCATTGCAAGCACAACAGCGCCTGCGTTAAAGCAGCAGTAGCCGTCTTCGGTGTTCATTGCCCAAACCTTTTTGTCGGGGGTAACGGAGAGCACCATCGTGTCGGTCTTCACCTCAATGCCGGTGCCTTCCAGCATATCTATAAAGCGCTGGGCATATTCGGGACCGGTGAGCTGCTCTTTAAAATAGTGGAGACCGAAGCCGTTGTGGATACACTGGTTGAGGATACCGCCCAGCTCTTTGTCACGTTCAATTATCAGCACACGCTCAGCGCCGTTTTTGTTTGCTTCAAGTGCGGCGGCAAGACCTGCGGGACCTCCGCCGACAACAATAACATCGTAATTTCTGTTCATATCGTCACCGTTTCCTTCTCAGTTGGTTGTTTCGTCGTCTCTGAGTTTAACGATCCAGCTTCCGTCGAGATCCTTCAGCACGTCGTTCGGGGAGATGCCAAGCTCACGGACAAGAAATTCCAGCACCCTGGGTCCGCAGAAGCCGCCTTGACAACGTCCGAGACCTGCGCCGCAGCGGCGTTTTACCGCATCAAGGCTGAGGGGGGTGATGGGAGAGTGGATGGCGGCAAGTATCTCGCCTTCGGTTATGGTCTCGCAGCGGCAGATTATGCGGCCGAATTCGGGGTGCTCTGCAACAAGCTTTGCACGTTCCTCGTTGTCCAGCTCACGGAAACGCACCACTTCTCTTGTCTCGACAAAGCTTTCCTTTTCGGCAAGCTCAATGCCGCTTTCTTTAACGAGCTCTGCCACTTTAACGGCAATGGCGGGTGCAGAGGAAAGTCCGGGAGATTTGATTCCCGCGGAGTTGATGAAGCGGGCTTCAACGGGGGAGGGTTCAATTACAAAATCTCCGCGGTCGGTGTTGGGTCTGATGCCGGAGAAGTTGCGGATGTTGTCCCGGTAGGAGACGGTGTCTGTGGTGAGGGATGCGGTTTTACGTATAAATGCAAGGGCATCGCTTGTGGTGCAGGTGTTGTCGGGGTCATCCACGTCAACAGCATCGGGACCTACGATCAGGTTGCCGTGTACCGTGGGGGAGACAAGCACGCCTTTGCCCACCTTGGAGGGGCATTGGAACATTACACGGCTGAAAAGTGTGCCCTGAGTTTTGTCCAGCAGAAAATACTGTCCTTTGGAGGGAATGGTGCGGAAACCGAGTTCAACGTCCTCACCGAAAAGTCCAAGTCTTGCAATTTCTTCGCTGTGAACGCCTGCTGCATTGATGATACAGCGGGCTTTAACGGTCTCGTCCTTTGCGGAGGTCAGGGTGAAGATGGAAGCACCATCCACACCGCTTTCACGGGTGATGGAGGCTGTCTCAAAACGGAGCTTATATTCTGCGCCGTTTTCCACAGCGTTTTCAGCCAATGCAATGGTGTATTCCCAGGGATTGATTATGCCTGCGGAGGGAGAGAGCAGAGCGCCCACGGCGTTTTCACTCACGTTGGGTTCAAGCTCACGAAGTTTTTCCCTGCCAATTATCTCAACGCCGGGCACACCGTTTGCAACACCGTTGCGGTAGAGCTTTTCAACGGTTTCCATGTCCTCGTCGTTGAAGGCAAGCACCAAAGCGCCAATTCTTTTGAAGGGAACGTTCAGCTTTTCGCAGATGTCGCCGGTCATTCTGTTGCCGTCCACATTGAGCTGTGCCATAAGGGAACCGGGCTCGGGGTCGTAGCCTGCGTGAATAATGGCGCTGTTTGCTCTTGATGCGCCGCAGGAGATATCGTTTTCCTTGTCGGTGAGCAGCACCGAAAGCTTGTAACGGGAGAGCTCACGGGCGATAGCACAGCCCGTAACTCCGGCACCGATGATAACTACGTCATAGATCTTATCCATTGCATTCCCTCCGAATTTATGGTAAAATTGTTGTTTTTCTTAAAATTAAGCACAAAAAAAGCAACACAAACCGACCTGATATACGGGTTCGATCTGCGTTACTCTGAAAACTCCACGCTAATCTTTAATTATTATAGCATTTGAAGCGAGAAAAATCAATAGCTTTTTGCAAAACAAAGGGTCAATCTGTTGCTTTTTCGTTTTGTTTGCGCAGCAGCTTAACGGCAAGCTCCACATCCTCGCAAACAAGCAGATTTGCACCGCAAATTCCCGCAAGATATATCTCTTTTTCATCCTTGGGAAGGTAACACCAGGGAAGGATTTCTGCCTTTTCCAAATCATAGGTAAGAGCGGGATTGAGATCGGAGGGAGAGACGGCAACGGCAAAGGGCTTGATGCTGCCTTTTTTATCAATAAGTTCCGCTTTGCTTTCGGCAGAGAAAAAGCCGAGCGTGCGGAGAAGAGGAGAGCGTCTGTGAATATATTTGAGGATATCTGTATTGCGGCAGGCAAAAATACAGCGGTCCAGAATGCCGTAAAGAGAGAGCATTTCCAACGCAAGGTCAACCGTAACGGAAGAATTGTCGCTGATATTGACAACGGCAATAATGTCGGGATATTCCATAATGAGCTCGCAAACGTCTTCCAGTGCAGGAACTTTTTCGCCGCCGCCCGCATCAAGGGAACGGATATCCGCAAAGCTGATTTCGGCAACGGTACCTTTGCCGTTTGAGGTGCGGTCAACGGTCCCGTCGTGGATGACGACAGGGCGGTTGTCAGCGGTGAGGCGGATATCAAGGTGAAGGATATCCGCACCCGCATCAACGGCGGCACGGAAGCCGATCATCGTGTTTTCGGGATATTTTGCGGAAAAGCCGCGGAAGCCTGCAATAAAAGTGTTCCCTTTTTCAGCGAGAATATCGGTGAAAAGTGCCGGCTTTTTCTTTTTAAACAGCTTTGTAATATCAAACATAATATCCAAACCTCCTGCGCAGAGGCAAAGAGGAGCTCCTTTCAAAAAAGAATGGTCAAGGGTGTATTTTATTATATCATAATTTGCAAAAAGATGGTATAATTATTTCAGGATAAATATTATTTTAATTGACCGGTGAATTTTTATGGCGACGATACATCTTCCAATCAGGCTTCTTGCGGAAATAACCACCCGCTGCGGTGACATAGACAGCTCTCG
>JAFSHJ010000066.1 GCA_017440425.1 Oscillospiraceae bacterium
GAAAGAAAAGGGCATAGAGGCATTCCTTGCCGAATATTCCGAGCTTGGCGCAGAGGATATTGCAAAGGTCATAGCCTATTATAACGAATAATACGGAGGAAGATAAGATGAACAAAGGAATTGCAATTGCAGGTAACCTTATAGTTGATACCGTAAAAATGATTGACACTTTCCCCGAGGTGGGAATGCTCACCAATATCCGTGATATTCAGCCCGGCTGCGGCGGATGTGCTGCAAACACAATAGCAGATATCGCTCTGCTGGATAAGACCGTGCCCCTCAAGTGCATCGGTCTCACCGGTGACGATGCTCAGGCAGATTGGCTGTTCAATCTCCTCGGCGGTCTCGGCGTAGATATGAGTATGACCAAGCGCACCGACAAAGCCGCAACGTCTTTCACAGATGTTATGACAGCCATCGATGCCAGAACAAGAACGTTTTTCCACAACCGCGGTGCAAATGCTCTGTTTGATATCACCGATATCGATTTCGATAATCTGGATGTTGATATGTTCCATATCGGTTATGCGCTTCTGCTGGATAAATTCGATGAGCCGGATGATGAATACGGCACAGTTATGGCTCGTGCTCTTGCATATGCAAAACAGCGCGGCATCAAAACATCTATGGACGTTGTAAGCGAAAACTCCGACCGCTTCAACAGGATCGTAACTCCCAGCCTTAAATATTGCGATTACGCCATCATCAACGAGGTCGAGGCCGCTCTCATTGCAGGCATCAAGGTCCGTGACGATGACAAAAAGATCATCACCGAAAACCTTAAGCAGATCTGCCGCATATTCTTTGAAAAAGGCGTAGGCGAACTGGTTGTCATCCACGCTCCCGAAGGCGGCTGGTGCATGGATAAAGAGGGCAACTTCTATGCGGTTGGCTCCGTTGATATTCCCCGCAGCGACATCAAGGGAACCGTTGGTGCAGGCGACGCTTTCTGCGCAGGCATGCTCTATTCCATCTATAAGGGCTTCGATATTCCCTATACTCTGCGCGTAGCAGGATGTTCTGCGATCTGCAACCTTACCGAGAAAAACTCCATCGACGGTCTGCGTCCCTTTGAGGAAGCAATGAAGATGGAAGACAAATACGGTCTGCAGGATCTTGCACTTCTCACAAAATAATTTCTGAAAAAAGCATCTCCCGTCCAAAAAGGCGGGAGATTTTGCAAAAATACATATTCCACGGAAGAAGGATATGCAATGATAATCAAAAACGGAAATGTCTACACCGCCGATTTCAAGTTTGAAAAGCTGGATGTAGAGATAAAAGACGGCATAATTACACGTATCGGTAAACTTGACGGGGAAGATGCCGTTGATGCCGAAGGTATGTACGTCATCCCGGGTCTTATCGATCAGCACAGCCACGGCTGCATGGGATACGACTGGAGCGACGGCAACTTTGATGAAATGGGCGCAATGGCGGATTTTTATGCAGCAAACGGTGTCACAACCGTTGCAGGCACCATAACCACCATTCCCGCTCCCCGTATGGAAGCTGCAATGAAAGAGATGAAGCGCTTCAGCGACGAGCAGAAAAAGACGGGCAGAGGTGCAAGAGTACGCGGCATAAACATGGAGAGCTCATTCCTCAGCCACGCCAAAAAAGGAGCACATCTTGAAGCTTATCTTCTCAAACCCGATGCAGAGCTGGTGAGAAGATTCAAAGAAGCATCTGGCGGACTTCTCAAAATAGTAAACGTGGCCCCCGAAATTGAGGGCGGAATGGAATTCATAAAAGAGCTTAAAGATGAGATAGTTGTTTCTGCCGCACACACCAATGCAGATTACGACACAATGCTTGCCGCTGTTGATGCGGGTGCCGCTCAGGTCACTCACTTCTTCAACGCAATGACATCTTTCCTGCATCGTGCTCCCGGTGTTCCCGGTGCAGTTTTTGATACCGACATCGGTGCCGAGCTCATCTGCGACGGGATCCACGTTCATCCTGCCGTTATCAGAACCGTTTTCAAGATTATGGCAGACAGAGTCATAATGATAAGCGATTCTATCAGCGCCTGCGGACTTTCCGACGGTCAGTATGTGCTGGGAGATATGGACGTTACGGTAAAAGACGGAAAAGCAACGCTGGCAGACGGCACTATAGCAGGCTCTTCCGCATCCCTGATGAGTGACTTGCGCAGCGCCGTGTCCTTTGGCATCCCCATTGAGCAGGCGGTGAAAGCTGCAACCTACAATCCAGCCAAAACTCTCGGCATGGAAGATGAGATAGGCAGCATCGCCGAAGGCTATCAGGCAGATTTGGTTTTGCTGGATAGCTCACTCAACATCCAAAAGGTTTACATTGCGGGAAAAGAAATACAATAAACGCAAAAGTGCCTGTCTCATCGAGACAGGCACGGTTTTTTTATTTTATAACAACAGCATCGCCGTAAAACAGCGTAGTTTCATTGCCGTTTTCCTCTTTCACCATCAGGTTGCCATTGCTGTTTATGCCGTAGGCAACGGCGGAAACCTCACTTCCGTCGCGGTTGAACAAAACTGTCTTGCCGAGGGTGAGGCAGTTGTTTTTGTATTCCTCCAAAGTGTGGGGGGAGGAAATATCAGCGGAAAGCTCAGCAATGTTTTGGATGATCTCAGCCGCAAGAGCGTTGCGTGAAATATGGTTTGAGCCTATGGAAGCGGCAATGCATTCCAACTCACGGGGGAAACTTTCGGTAGAGCAGTTCACACCTATTCCAAGGGCGATTCCCGCAATGCTGCTGCCAATGCTGACAGCTTCCGCCAAAATGCCGCACACCTTTTTGTCGCCGATAAAGATATCGTTCACCCATTTTATCTTTGGTTCATTTTGTGAAAACTTTGCAATCGACCGTCTCGCCGCCACAGCAGCCATCACGGTGATAAGCTGAATCTCTTCGGGAGTGGCAAGCTTGGGATTAAGGATGAGCGTCATATAAAGACCTGTGTTGGCAGGGGA
>JAFSHJ010000067.1 GCA_017440425.1 Oscillospiraceae bacterium
AGACCGATGCGGTGGTCTGTAACACGTCCCTGGGGGAAGTTATAGGTGCGGATGCGCTCGCTGCGGTCACCGGTGCCCACCTGAGAGCGTCTTTCGCTGGCAATTTTGTCTGCCTGTTCCTGCTGCATCCTCTCGTAGAGACGGGAGCGCAGAACACGCATAGCCTTGTCCTTGTTTTTGTGCTGGCTTCGCTCATCCTGACATTCCACAACAATGCCGGTGGGCAGGTGGGTTATGCGGATGGCGGATTCGGTTTTGTTGACGTGCTGACCGCCTGCGCCGCCGGAGCGGTAGGTGTCTATCTGCAGGTCGGTGGGGAGTATCTCCAGTTCAACATCCTCCACCTCCGGCAAAACGGCGACTGTAACGGTGGAGGTGTGGATGCGTCCGGATGCCTCGGTGTCGGGCACACGCTGCACACGGTGAACGCCGCTCTCATATTTCAGCTTGGAATAGGCTCCGTCCCCCTCAATGAGGAAGGAGACCTCCTTGAAACCGCCGAGCTCGGTGTCGTTGGAGCCGAGGATCTCGGTTTTCCAGCCCTTGCTCTCGGCATACATGCTGTACATTCTGAAAAGAGAGCCTGCAAAGAGAGCAGCCTCTTCGCCGCCTGCGCCGCCGCGGATCTCCACAACAACGTTTTTGTCGTCGTTGGGGTCACGGGGAAGGAGAAGTATCTTTAAATCGGCAGCGATGCTCTCCATTTTTTCGCGGCTCTCGCCGTATTGCTCCTGGACCATCTCTTTAAAATCCGGGTCGAGACCGCCGTCATCAAGCAGCATTTTTGCCTCTTCAAATTCGGCTTTTGCCGCCTTGTATTTGGTGTAGGTCTCCACAACCGGCTCAAGATTTTTATATTCCTTCATCAGCGAGCGGTATGTGTCAAGGTCGGATACGATATCCGGCTCCATCAGCTTTTCGTTTATGGTTGCAAGTCTAAGCTGTGCTTCTTCAAGTCTGTCAAACATTGGAATCCCCTTTTGTGTTGTTGGAATCGGGTTGGTTGCGGGTGATGTTTTTTATGTTTTTTTCTGCCTTTGCGCGCGGCACCATGACCTCATGGCCGCAGGTGAGGCATTTAATGCGGAAATCCATGCCGGAGCGGAGCACGGAAAAGGTGTTTCCGCCGCAGGGATGGGATTTTTTCATTGTTAAAACGTCGCCAACTCTCACATCCATCTGTGAAAGCCTCCTTTGAGATGAGGTGGATTATTTAAAATAGTTTACTTCATCAAAATTAAGGGATTTGGGAGGAGCTATCTCCACGCTGCCGTTGATATGGGTGTATTTCATATCGGTGTGCTTGTGGTGAATGTTGCCTTTTTTATCGGCATATTCCTCAATGAGCTGCAGGTTGGTGATGTTGAATTCGCTGTCGGCACGTCCGTTTATCTGGCAGAGCATACCTGTTTCACGGTGTTTGCCCTGAATTTTAAGTATGTAATCGTCGCCGTCGGTGTAAAGGGCGTTGAAGGTGATATCGTAATCGGCGAAGATATCTGCGGGGATGCCGAGGAAATCGGTGTTGAGATAGTGTGCGTGGCGGTTGGTGCTGTCTGCAAACCAGTTGCCGTCATATTGATAGTAATAGTTTGTGCCGTCGTAGAAATCATATTCGGGATAGAAGAAAAAGACGAAGGGGGTGCGCTCACGGTAGAGCATCAGGTGGCGCTCTCCGCTGCGGTCGAATTTGATTGTGCTGACGGTGGAGGAGAGAATGCCGTAAAGATCGTTGTCGGTTGTGACACGCTTTTCTATCTCTGCGCTCTCGAGAGAATAGATAAAGCGGTAATAGACCTTGAGTGCATCGATATTTTCAACATATTCGTCGGTGTCGCTGTAATCTGCGCTGTCGGGTCCCTCATTGCAGCCGCAGAGGGCAAGGGGGAAGAGCATTGCACAAACCAAAAGCACAGCGGCAATGCGGAAAAGGCGACCGAAGCCGTTTTGTTTAAAGATAAACTGGGGCATATGTTTGAAACTCCTCATTTGAGAATGAATTTGAAGAAAACGTAGAGCAGGGCATAGATGACCGGCTGGTGAAGCATATAGATGATGAGTGTGTTTTGTCCGATGAGTGCAAGGGGCTTTGAGTGAAGATCAAAGAAAAATTTGGGACAGCGGCGCTCTTTGAGATAGATACCGATATAGGCGCCGGTGATGAACACAAACAGCCAGGGCAGCAGGGGGAAGTAATCTCCCGAGAAGAAGTTTTCGGATGGAAAGCCGAAGGGGAAGAGAAATTCGGTGGAATAAAGCGCTGCGGGAAGCCGGACCTCCCAAAGCCACGGAATGCCGAAGAACCCGCGGTCCACACGGAAGGTGAGCACCGAGAGCACACCGAAAATTGCTGTTCCCACGGGAGGAGAGAGCTTATCCAGAGCAGGCTGTAAAAGGGCAAACAGCATCATGCAGATGCCCAGCAGATGAAGGATGCCGAAAACCACGATGGAGCGGGGCATCACCACACCGGTGACAAGGGTTATCACCATTCCGCAGACAAAGCAGAGTGCACCGCGCTTGAGGTTGCTGCGTGAAAAGCGGCAGGATGCACCCGAGATGAGCACAAACAGCGCCGCAAATATTACATGGAGAATGTAAACGACAACGGATTCCACCGGCAGGTCGGCGCCGAACATATATACGGCATCGTAGGCGGCGTGGTGCAGCACCATCAGAATAATGGAGAGACCACGCAGCTCATCAATGAGCCAGATGCGGCCGTCGTTTTGTTTAAACTTGAAAAATCGCTCCAGAAGCGAACGTACGGGAGAAGACATAGTTACCTCCGCAGAGATGTTATTTTACCACAGTAACGATAAAACCGTCCACATTGTTGCCGGATACGGTGTAGCTGCCGCTGTTGGGAACGGGCACGGAGGTGGTTTTGCCGGAGGTGTTGGCGGCAACATAGTAGATCTCATACTGTGTGCCCTCCGCATCCTCGGTGGTGAGATGGCTGACACCAAAGGGGAAACCGTAGACATACTGCATATATTCTTCCAGACAGTAGCCACGCTCTGTCATGATAGCTGCGTGGGGAACTCCCACATAGCGGAAGTGCCAGGGCTCATCGGAGATGCCGGTGAGGTCGGCTTTTTCATCAAAATAGCGCTGGATAAAGCCGTATTCGTGGGCATGCTCGTAGATCCAGGTGTAATCGCCCTCGTTGGTCAGGTCCTTGTTGCCGTTTTGCATATAGAGGTTGAAATCCACGGCATAACCGCTGTGGTGCTCGCTGTGTCCGGGTTTTGCGGTGAACTTGGAGGCGGCCTCTTCGCCCTGCTGGTTAACCCTGGTGTTATAGAGCTTTTGCTGGTTTTCAAAGGTGCGGACGCCGCTTGTGACCTGAATGTTGCGTCTGCCGGTGGCCTCGTTGAAATCCAGCATAAATGCGTTGAGGGCAGTTAGGGTGGGCTCGTTGAGGGTGATGGTGGAATAGGCCACCACATAGGCCTTATTCTTGTTGCCGTATATGGGGGTGAAGACATCCTCTTCGCTGAAAATATATTCATTTTCGCCGTTGATAAGAATAAGATCTCCGCGATGGATCTGCTCGTTTGCAATATCGAGAATGGTGTATTTGTCCATATCAACGGTTTCGGAGGTGTGGGACTCCTGCTGCTGAATATCGCCTTCTCCTTCGGCATAGGAGGGTTCGGAAGATTCCTCGGAGCTTTCGGACTGGGAGGAGGATTCCTCGGAGGGTTTGGCTGCAGGGTCAAAAGAGGAGAGACCTCTTACTATCCACACGCTGAGCAGGCTGAAGCCTACAAGAAAAACTACGATCACCGAAGTGATAAGGGTTTCGGAAAGGTTGAATTTGTTTTTGTTTCTGTTCATTTCGACCTCCGTGATAATCATAATTTATTGGAAAATTTAAAGTTGAAAACGAGGTGTCTGCCAAAAGAATATAAAAACCCACTTTAAAATATATTATATCGCATTATTCGGTGCAGGTCAAGGCGGAATAGTGCGATATAAAAGGGGGAGAAGGAGCGTAAAAGGGAGAAATTGAAAGAAAAGTGCCGTTGAAAGTTAAAAAATATAAAAAAAGATATAATTGGTGAAAAATATTGGGAAAACTCACTTGTTAAAGAGGGGGGAAGTGTGATATAATGAATTCTGTAGTATGTTTATGTGTAGGTGTGTATGAAATGAATGATTTTATGCTGCTGGTCGCGCTGTTTATCGTTACGGTGATAACCTTTGTTGTTCCCATAATATATCTGGCGGATACCCTGCTGAAATCAGGCTGGAAGGATTTCCTTCTCGGCGCAATAACGACCGCCCTTACATATCCCGTGTTGAGATATCTGCTGTTTGTGCCGCTTTATCTTTCCGAAACGGAGAACAGCTTTGGCAGAGTGGTTGCATTTTCGGCTGCGGCAGGTGCTGTGTGCGCTGCGGCAAAGCTGCCGGCTGTGTTTTTGTCATCCAAAAAGCCAATACCCTTTGAAAGTGCCGCAACCGTTGCAAAGAGCTGCTCTGCGGGAATGGTGATTTTGTTTGCCGGCATAAACTACCTCAACATTTTTGCGCTTAAGATGGGCATTGTGTTTTCTGCAGAGGGAAGCGAGCAGAAACTGCTTGAACTCCCGCAGAAGGCAAAGCTGTTCTATGCCATGTCCGGCGGAGAAGATAACCTCTCGCTGTTGCTTTTTGGAATAATTGTGCTCATCCCTGCAGTAATATATTCTGCAGACGTTATAATAGTAATGTATGGGCTGAGAGCCAAAAAATATTGGTATCCCGTAATTGCGGCGGTGTTGTATGCGGTGGTCATTGCACCTGCGGCTGCGCTCAACAAATTCGGAATAATCGCATCGCTGCTCTATCTGTTTGCAATAATGTTCATTGCGCTAAAGCTGAATCTGGTCTGCAAGGAACACTATTATATGTATGATATGATCGCCCGTATAGATGAGAAAAAGAGAACGGGCAGACCTCCCATCGTTTATTAAACGGTACAATAAAAAAGGTGCGTACATATTTTTGTTAAAGCTTTGGCTTGGCAGAAAGAATGTACGCAATTTTTTGCGACCATGTGAGAAAGGGTGAAGAAAAATGTGTGAGAAAAAATGTTTTGTGTTTGGTGAAGCGGGTTTTGAAAAGGATATCCTTTGGAAAAAGCTTGCCGACTACGTTGCCGATAACCTGAAAAAAGCAGGTTTCAACGATGTTGTAACTGATGTTGGAGAGCTTGCCGAAAGCGAATTTGCGGCGGCTGTAAGCTCGGAATATCCCTTTGCGGATGTGGAGTGTGTGGCAAAGGCGCTGGATGCGCTGCAAAGCGGCAGCAAGGAGGCTGTTGTGTTTGTGACATCGGCGGGAGAAATTGCCGCAGCCGCAGCAAAAACAACAGAACTTGCCGCAGTTTTGAAGGGAGAGGTCAGCGCAGATGCGGTAAAAACAGATTGGCAAAAGGTGAGCACCGCAAAGGAGCTGTTTGAGGCAGCCCAAAAGGTGAACGGAGAAGTGTTGGAACAGCTGTTGGAAAAAGGAGTGAAGTTGCTCTCAAAAGACGGAGTTATGGTGTCTCCCGACGCTGAAATCGGCGCAGGCACCGAGATTTTGCCGGGCACGATCATCAAAAGCGGTGTAAAGATCGGTGAAAACTGCGTGATAGGTCCCAACTCGCTGATAGAGAACAGCGAGATAGGGGATGGCTGCACCGTCAACGCATCGCAGATATATTCAAGCACGGTGAAGGACGGCGTGAAGATTGGTCCATTTTCCCATATCCGACCAAACTGCGTTGTGGAAAGCGGTGTGAAGATAGGCGATTTTGTGGAGCTGAAAAACTCCAACATTGGAGAAAATACCTCTGTGGCGCACCTGACATATATCGGTGACAGCGATGTGGGTGCAAAGGTCAACTTTGGCTGCGGCTGTGTCACCGTCAACTACGACGGCACAAAAAAGAGCCGCACCACCGTTGGAGACAGAGCTTTTGTTGGCTGCAACACAAACCTTGTTGCCCCCGTAACTGTGGAGGCAGACAGCTATATCGCCGCAGGCTCCACCATAACCGAAGAGGTGCCCTCGGGTGCACTTGCCATTGCAAGGGCAAGACAGGTGAACAAGGCAGGCTGGATGGAGAAGAGGAAAAACAAAAAATAACGTTTTGTTGACACAAAAAAACGCTGAGGTCATTCCTCAGCGTTTTATGTTTGATGCAGCTATTTGTTTGATGTCAACAGCTCCAAAGCAGTCACGGTTATTGTTTCCGCACCGCCATTGTCTGTGACAAGCAGAACGTTGTCTCCGCAAACCAAAATGTTAGAGACATACTCGTTTTCTTCCAATTCCAACTCAAATTCTTCTACCGTTTGTTTTGCCACATCACAGACATATATTTTGTCTGTATCTTCTGCGCTGGATTTGAGGGCGGTTATTATCATCTTATCCTTAATGAAACCGGGTGCGCAGTAACAATAGTTGTCTGCAACCACCTCTTCAATTTCATTGTCACCGATTTTGCCTATAATGCCGTCCGAGGAGAAGAGGTTATAGAGATATATGTAATCTCCTCGCACCTCCATATCCGTGCAAAACTCTTTTATGCCGTCAGGCAGGTTTGATAAGGATAATTCCTTTTGGAAGTTGCCGTCTGAATCGTACACCCTGATCGAAGCAACGACTTCACCGGGTTTATCTGCATTGAGGTAATAGACGTAGATGTTTGCATCGTAAATGTCAAATTCCACCAAACCGTTTCCCAATTTATCGGTCGTGTCCGAAATGGCAGAGATCAAAACGGTTTCCTCGTTGGTTTCAGGGTCAAATCTGTCCAGAAACGTTGTTTCTGTCCCTGCAGGATCATCCGTATAGCCTTTTAATGAGTATACCGTTCCGTCATAAAAGTCCATTGGGATAAGGTTGAAAATATCACACTGCGATACTTCAACTATTTCATCCTTTTCAAAGGATAAAAACAGCAGGTGGCTGGTTGAATCGAGAGTTTTCGCATAGATATACAGTCCGTTGTCAGCCAATGCCGTGTCTCCGCCAACCACAGCAATATCAGAGATCTCGCCAAGCTTCCTGGTTTTTCCCGTGGCAACGGTGTGCTTGTAATACTTTGCATTATAGTCATCGTCTAAAACCTGATACCATATTGAAACTCCGTCATAGTGCAAATAAGCGCGGAGGTCTTTCCCGGGAATAGTCACTTCATACAGAGAAGATTCAGGGGGAAGCACAGTGCTGCTTGCAGAGTCTTCGGGGGTTGAATAGTCGTCTTCAATGCTTGAAAACATATCGTGTGATTGATTATGTTTCTCCAAATCTTCGGGTCTTGCGGGAGCCATACCGCTGGGAATTGAGGGGTCCGAGAGCGGAGTTGACGGACTGCAGCCGCAAAGCAAAAATACAAACGCTAAAAACAATATGAATATCTTGGGATAAATATTATTTTTGCTCATTTTTACCGCCTCCATTCTGTGGTTTTATTTTACCACATCATTGGTTGTTTGTCAATAATTATCATAGAGGTTGAAAAAAATTGTGCATATTCGTTATTTTTTTAGCAATCAGTAGTGGGCGTTGCGCGTTTTGCAGAGAGTTTGGTAAGTTGGTTTTATGACAAGCTTTCATTTAACCAATGAATAAAGCCAAAACCGCAAAATAACAGCAAAACCTCTTGGCAAAAGGGCAGAAGTTGTGGTATAATCTATATCAATAAGTGGGGTAGTGTACTGTATCCCGCTCATTTTGTCGTGTAAAGATATGACCGATTTTATATAAAAGACGGAGAATGTGACTATGAATATGTTGGATAATTTGTTCAAGAGCATCCGAAAGACACCCGACCTCCCCGCAGGACCGGTGGAGTTTATCGTTGCAGGTCTGGGCAACCCCGGCAAGGAGTATGAAACCACACGCCACAACGCAGGCTTTATGGCGGTAGATGCCATTGCACGCAAGTTCGGCTGCAAGGTGGACCGCATCAAGTATAAATCTCTTTGCGGAGAGTGCATGATAGGCGATAAAAAGGTGCTGCTGATGAAGCCCTCCACCTATATGAACAACTCCGGAGAGGCGCTGCGTGAGGCGATGAACTTCTACAAGATCCCCTCCGATCGCGCACTCATCATCTTCGACGATATCTCCATCGGCTTTGCCACAATGCGCATCCGCAAAAAGGGCAGCGACGGCGGCCACAACGGAATGAAAAATATAATCTATCTCAGCGGTAAAGACGATTTTCCCCGCATAAAGATAGGAGTGGGAGCAAAACCCCATCCCGATTACGAGCTTGCCAAGTGGGTGCTCAGCAAATTCAGCGATGACGAGCTGAACGAGCTGGATAAACTCAACGTAAAGGTCTGCGAAGCGGTGGAGCTCATCGTAAACGGAAACATGGAAAAAGCCATGAACAGCTACAACGGAAAATGATTAACAGCCAAACGACCGAAAATCATCGGAGAAAAACTTATGCTATGTAATTGTATCGAAAAATTGCCGGAATACCGTCAGCTTGCCGCAGCGGTGAAGGCGGAGACCTATCCCGCCTATGTGACGGGACTTTCCTCCACAAGCAAGGCGCACTTCATCGCATCTCTGCTGGAGAGCGACAGGGCATCGCTGGTGCTCACTCAGGATGAGGCCGCAGCCACCCGTCTCTGCGAGGATATCAACTCCTTCATCGGCGGCGGTGCCTACGTCTATCCCACAAAAGATATCAGCTTTTACGATATGGAATCCGTCTCAAGAGAATACGAGCACGCAAGGCTTAAGGTTTTGGGGCTCTGTATGCGTGAGGATGAGGCGGAGCGCTGCCGTGTGGTGGTTGCATCCGCCGAGGCAGCTCTGCAGTATACCATTCCTCCCGACGTGCTGGAGCAAAACACCGTCATACTCTCGGAGGGGGACGAGATAGCAATCGAAGAGCTGGTCTCGCTGCTGCTGGGCGCAGGCTATCAGCGGGTGGATCAGGTGGAGGGCGTCTGCTGCTTCTCTCACCGCGGCGGACTTGTGGACGTTTTCCCGCCCGACAGCCCTGCTCCCGTGCGAATTGAGTTTTGGGGCGACGAGATAGACTCCATCAACCGCTTCGATCCCGAGGACCAGCGCCGCACCGAGCTGGTGGACAAAATAACCATCACCCCCGCAAGAGAGGTGCTGTATAACTCCTTCGGCGAACTTGCAAAAATTTTGAAAAACAAGGCAGAGAAGCTCAAGGGCAAGCAGTATGATGCCGCAAAAAGAGAGCTGGAAAAGGATATCGAGCGTCTGGAGGGCGGACTTCGTCCCTCTTCCGCAGACAGATATCTGCCGCTGATATACGAAGAACCTGCAACGCTGTTCAACTATGTGGCGGAGGGTTTCATCTTTGTCTCGGAGTTCAATGCCCACAGAGACAACCTTAAATCTCTTGAAAAACAGTGGATAGAAGACGCAAAGCTGCTCATCGAGGACGGTATCCTCTTCAAGGGCTGCGACACCTTCTCCATGGACTTCACAGATTACTGCGACGAGCTGCGGTATGCTCCCACAATAATGCTGGATAGCTTTATGCATTCCCAGAACGAGCTGCAGCCCAAGGCGCTCATCGCCGCAAGACCGATGCAGCTCTCCAACTGGAGCGGCGAGATATCCACCCTCACGGAAATGCTCCGCGACTATGTCAGCCGCGGCTATTGCTGCGCCGTTTTGGCAGGCACAGCCAAATATGCATCCGCCGTTGCGGAGGATCTCCGCAGGCAGGATTTCAACGCACTTCTCACCGACGACGTGGCAAGGCTCAATGCGGGAAGTGTATACGTAATTCCCGGCAGCATATCCTCGGGCATTGAATATCCCGAGATAAAATTTGCCATTATCAGCCACACCAAAACCGCCACCAAAACCACCAAGCGCAGGCGCTCCAAAAAATCCGGCGAAGAGATAAAGAGTTTGTCCGATCTCACTCCCGGCGACTATGTGGTGCACATCACCCACGGAATCGGCATTTTCGAGGGCATAGTAAAGCGGGATCTGCAGGGTGTGGTAAAGGACTACATAAAGATACGCTACGCAGGCACCGATGCGCTGTTCATTCCCGTAACACAGCTGGATATGGTGTCCAAATACATCGGTCCCCACGAGGACAGCACCGTGAAGCTGAGCAAGCTCAACTCTGCAGAATGGGGCAAAACTAGAGCAAAGGTGAAAAAGGCCGTCAAGGAGATGGCGGGCGAGCTCATCAAGCTGTATTCCGCAAGAATGCGTGCGGAGGGCTATCCCTTCTCTGCAGATACCGACTGGCAGCAGGATTTTGAGGAACGCTTCCCCTATGACGAGACCGGCGACCAGCTGCGCTGCATCGAAGAGATAAAGCACGATATGGAGCAGCCACGCCCAATGGAGCGTCTGCTGTGCGGCGACGTGGGATTCGGCAAAACCGAGGTCGCCATAAGAGCCGCATTCAAATGCGTAATGGATTCCAAGCAGTGCGCCGTGCTGGTGCCCACCACAATTCTGGCATGGCAGCACTATCAGACGTTTTTGTCACGAATGGACGGTTTCCCCATCAAGGTGGAGATGCTTTCCCGCTTCCGCACCCCCAAGCAGCAGGAGAAGATAATCAACCAGCTGCGCCGCGGCGAGATAGACATAATAATCGGCACCCACAGAATAGTGCAGAAGGACGTTGTGTTCAAGGATCTGGGTCTTTGCATCATCGATGAGGAGCAGCGTTTCGGTGTTGCCCACAAGGAGCGCATGAAAGAGCTGAAAAACTCGGTGGATGTGCTCACCCTCTCCGCAACACCCATCCCGAGAACGCTTAACATGGCAATGTCGGGGCTGCGTGATATGTCCGTTATTGAAGAGGCGCCGATGGACCGCTTCCCCGTGCAGACCTACGTTATGGAGCAGGATTGGGGCGTCATTGCCGAAGCGCTGAAAAAAGAGCTGCGCCGCGGCGGTCAGGCATTCTATCTCCACAACCGCATAGACAGCATCATGACCTGCGCCGCAAAGATTGGCAACCTTCTGCCGGAGGCGAGGGTGGCTGTGGCTCACGGCAGAATGAGCGAGGACGAGATATCCGAGGTGTGGAGACAGCTCCTTGACCACGAGGTGGATATCCTTGTCTGCACCACCATCATCGAGGCAGGCATAGACGTGCCCAACTGCAACACGCTGATAATTGAAAATGCAGACAGAATGGGTCTTTCCCAGCTCTATCAGATAAGAGGAAGGGTAGGACGCTCCAACAGAAGAGCCTTTGCATATTTCACCTTCACGAAGGATAAGGAGCTCACTGACGTTGCCACAAAGCGTCTTGCGGCAATAAGAGACTTCACATCCTTCGGTTCAGGCTTCAAAATTGCAATGAGAGACCTTGAGATAAGAGGCGCAGGCAACATTCTCGGCTCAAGGCAGCACGGACACATGGAAGCCGTCGGCTACGAGATGTATATGCGTCTGCTCAACGAGGCGATCGCAGAGGAAAAGGGCGAAAAACCACAAAAAACAACCGCAGAATGCCTTGTGGATATCCGCCTGGATGCACACATTCCCGAAAAATATATCGATAACACGTCGCAGCGGATCGATATCTATAAAAAAATCGCGGGTATACAGACCCGCGAAGATGCGCTGGATGTTACAGACGAGCTCATTGACCGTTTCGGCGAACCGCCCGCATCGGTGAGGGGACTCATCGACGTGGCGATGCTGAGGAATCTGGCTTCGGGTCTCGGCATCTACGAGATAACCCAAAAGGGCACAGACCTGCTGTTTTACGGCGACAGCTTCGATATTGCCAAGGTGAGCACCATGGCATCCAAGCACCGCGGCAGAATAAAGTTCAACGCAGGTGCAAAGCCATATGTAGCGGCAAAGATAAACGCAGGGGAGCTGCCATCGGATATGATGCGTACGGTGCTGTTTGCGCTTTCGGAATAATTTTAATCAAACTGTTCTTTTTTAATTTTGAATATCAGCCTTAAGATAGGCGAGAGAAATTTTGGACTTTGCAAAACCACTATCTTCATAAAAACCTCCTCATCTCTGTCTTGTGAGAAGTCGGATACCCATAATTATCAAAAGCAGCGATGCGGAAATTGCGGCAAGCCGGAAGGAGCATATCAACCCGATGATAAGTCCTATCCCAAAGGCGGTTGCGGCAAGATAAAACAGTGTGTGGGGATAACAGCGTTGTTTTCTTCTCATGTTTATCCAACTCCGTTTGTATGGTGAAAGCTTTCTCAGTAACATTATACGCAGCGGGGCATTTTTGGTGAGAGGTTTCGGTTTACAGATAAAATTGCAGAAGATATAATTGAAAAAAAAGCTTTTGGGAGGAAGTAAAATGTCTGAAATCAAAGCAGGAATAATAGGTACAGGCGGAATTTCGGTGTGCCATCTGGAAGGCTACAATGCCATTCCCGATGTTAAGGTCGTGGCTTGCTGCGATATTGATTTTGAAAAGGCAAAGAAATACGCCGAGAAATATTCCATTCCCAACGTCTATGCCGATTGCAAAGAGATGATGGAGAAGGAAGAACTGGATGTTGTCAGCGTGACCACCTGGAATGCAGCTCACAAAGAGTGCACCATTACCGCGCTTAAGGGCGGCGCCAACGTAATCTGCGAAAAGCCCATGGCAATGAACGCAACAGAGGCGGAAGAGATGATGAAGACCGCTGAAGAATGCGGAAAACTGCTGCAGATCGGTTTTGTGCGCAGATTCGGAAAGGATGCCGAAATATTCAAGGAGTTCAGCGACGACGGTGTTCTGGGCGATATTTATTACGCCAAAGCCACCTATCTCCGCCGCAGCGGCTGTCCCGGCGGCTGGTTTGGCAACAAGGCCATCTCCGGCGGCGGTCCCCTCATCGATCTCGGTGTTCATGTGATAGATCTCTCCAGATATCTTGCGGGCAACCCCAAGCCGGTGTCCGTTTCGGGAGTAACCTACAGCAATCTGGGCAAAAACCGTGCCCTCGGCGCAGAGGTTGCATGGGATATGGAAAACAAAAAGCGTGACGAAGAGATATACAACGTAGAAGACTTTGTCAGCGCAATGGTGCGTTTTGAAAACGGATTTACCCTCTCGGTGGAGGCCAGCTTTAACCTCAACTGCAAGAGCGATTCCGGCGAGATACAGCTGTTTGGCACAAAGGGCGGCGCTGCCCTCAGCCCCAAGCTGGAGATATACACCGACGTGGCAGGCAGATTCGTGAACATTCAGCCCGCAGTAGACGTAGGTTTCAGCATGGATGCATTCAACGACGAGATGCGCGGTTTTGTGGATGCAGCAATGAGAGGCAAACCCTGCCGTGCCACCGCAGAAGACGGCGTTATGCTCATGAAGATAATCGACGGCATCTATAGATCTGCGGAGACGGGAAGAGAGGTCATTCTTTAAAAAATAAATCTCCGGTGTTCTGCAATGTCGGAGATTTTGTTTGGCCAAAAAACAAAAATACTATTGTCAAAAAATAAGAAATATGATATAATATTTTTAAAGGTAAGTAAGCGCTTACATTTTGAAGTGAAATATATTTCGGAGGGATAAATATGAAAATTGTTGTAACAAAAACAGCTCAGGATCTGGGCGCAGCAGCTGCCGCAGAAATTGCGGAGCTCCTTAAAAAAGCCATTGCCGAAAAAGGCAGCGCAAGAGTAATTCTTTCCACAGGTGCTTCTCAGTTCACCACACTCGAAGCTCTTGTAAAGTACGATCTCGATTGGAGCAAGGTTGAAATGTTCCACCTCGACGAGTATGTTGGTATGGCAGAAACTCATCCCGCAAGCTTTGTTGGCTATCTTAAAGAGCGTTTTGTTGCCAAGGTTCCCGGCGTTAAGGCAAACTTTGTTGATGCAACAGGCGATATCGACGAGATGATCGCAAATCTTGAGAAGCTCCTCAACGAGAAGCCGGTAGACGTTGGCGTAATCGGCATCGGCGAGAACGGACACATCGCATTCAACGATCCCCCCGCAGATCTCGCTTGCGAGAGAGCATACAAGGTTGTTGACCTCGACGAGCGCTGCCGCCGTCAGCAGCTTGGTGAGGGCTGGTTCCCCACTCTTGCAGACGTTCCCACCCAGGCTGTTTCCATGACAGTTCGTCAGATCCTCAAGTGCGAAAACATTGTCAGCGCAGTTCCCTATGCTGTTAAGGCAGAGGCTATCAAGAACACCATCAACTCCGAAGTTTCCGCATATGTTCCCGCAACATTGCTCAAAACTCATCCCAACGTAACAGTTTACGTTGACGCTGATTCCGCTAAGGACGCTGCTCTTGCAGAAGGCACCTACGAGCTTCCCCTTTGCGAGTGCGCAGAGCTTAAATAAGTTTTTCCTTAACTTTAAAAGGACAGAGAACATTGAGTTCTCTGTCCTTTTTGCATTGATTGTTGCATGATTTGTGGTCATATGATAAAATATAGTAACAGCTTTATCGTATAGAGGATAAATCGGGAGAACGGTTGTATGAAAATTTATCTGGTTCGTCATGCTGAAAGCGTGGGAAATCTCAAGGGAAGCCTCGTATCAACTACAGATTTCGGGTTGACTGAAAAGGGAAAAAAGCAATCCCAAAGACTGGGAGAATTTTTGAATGAGGAATTGAAAGCCAAAAAGCTGACAACATATTGCAGTCCTCTGCTGAGAGCAAAGCAAACGTTGCAGGAAATGTTGAGCTGCATTGATGCGTGTGATGTTACGGTAACAGAGATTCCCGAGCTTAAAGAGATGGATTTGGGAATATTGGAAGGAATGCCGTTTGATGAACAGGTGATCCGCTATCCCGATATAAACATAGGGAACGGTTTGTCACATCTTTCGGCACCTGACGGAGAATGTTACCGGGATATAAAACGGAGAATAGAGCAATTTTACAATACACATATTGATGGGTCGGAGGACGAAAATATCGTTATCGTTTCTCACGGCATTACACTAAGGGTTTTGGTCAACACCATCCTGCAGCGTCCGGACGAAGATGTAAACTGCCTTAATTGGTTTGAAAATACGGCACAAACGGTGCTTGCATATGATGAGGAAAAAGGTGGGTTTTATCTGGATAAACTAAATGATTATTCGCACCTTAAAGAGTTGGTAACCGCAAACTATAAAGACTGGGGATTTTTCGCCGCAAAGGATGCTTACCTTAAACGTATAGTCGGTGAGTAGTAATTTTTAAAGTTAATTGAAAGAGATGTTGTTTGACATAAGGAGAAAAATATGGCTGAAGAATTACTGTATGAAAAATCCTGCGGTGCTGTTGTATGCTGTCAAAAAGATGATGGAATAAAATATCTTCTTGTTTGTGAACATGGCGGTTTTTGGGTCTTTCCAAAAGGACATATGGAAGCAGGAGAATCCGAGCACGAAACAGCATTGAGGGAGGTAAAAGAAGAAACGGGGATTGATGTTGTGTTTGTTGATGGCTTCAGAATGGTGGATGAACACAATCTTGCCCGTGAGGGATGTCCGAATAAAATAAAGCAAACTGTATATTTTCTTGCAAAATATGAGGATCAGGAATTTGTTCCGCAGGAATCGGAGATATCAAAGATAATGCTGACGGATTTTGAATCTGCCACAGCTGTGTTGTCCTTTGAAAGCTTCAAAAATATATTGTCTCAGGCAGATAAGTTTCTCAAACAAAACCAATAGTATGCTTGTTCAAATTGAAAAGGACAGAGAACATCGAGTTCTCTGTCCTTTTTTTGTGCGGTCATATGGAATATAGGGGTGCTGTTGGAGCAAAAAAGACGGCACCGGCCCCCTCTCTGCCTCGCAGGGCGAGGCTACTCCGCGCAAAGCGGAGCCGCCGACGTCAAGTCGGCGGGAGAGGGGGCCTTTGGCTGCGGTTTCACTTTTTCTGCGTCTTTGAAGAGTCGGCAGCTACAAAATAGCAGCAGCCGTCCGTTTTGGCGGAGGATAACAAATGAGCGGGATCAAGACAGCAGTAGCCGTCCTTTTGGTGTATGCAGCGGTTGTCGCAGGTTATCAGGTTCATAAAATTCTCCCGAAAATCATAATATTGTGTTTTATGTTGGGCGTTTTTGTAAGCATCCTTTATTTTTTGCGGCAAAGTCAAATTTATTCCTGCCGATATTTGCTGTTTTCGGAATAATGAGGATGCGGCACGGAAAAATATAGTCAACACCAAAGAAAAATAAACCTAAACAAGGGGGAGCTGAAATGCGGGCAGGAGCAAGAGTGTTGTGTGCGGCAATAACGGTGATGGCGGTTATGATGATACCGCTGCCGCAGAAAATCACCGTGAAAAACATAAAAACAGCAGAATATATCACGGTGAAAAAGGAACTGCATCAGCTGACGGCGGAGTGCGAGGGAGAACTGAAATGTGCAGCCAAAAGTGAGCTCTATCTCACCGAGCCGGTTTATGTGGAGGAGCTTTTCGTCAGCGTGGGTGACGAGATAGCGGAGGGAGAGCTGCTGCTCACCGCCGACAGAGAGACCACGAAAGCCGTAATGGACAGCGCAGATGCGGTGATAGGAAGCGCATCGGTGCATAGTGTTGAAGATGTGGCGGAGCTGGAAAAATATGCGGAGTATCTGGAGAAATACGGTATCACAAATCTGCAGAATGAAGATGCAGATGCCGAAAAAGCGGTTAGAAACACTCAAAGTGTGCCAAAAAAGATACGCTCACCTTTTGCGGGAACGGTGACGGTGCTCAACGCAGGCAAAAATCAAATGTGCGGCGGCAGCCTGCCGTTGGCGGTCATCGAGGACCGCACAAGCATCTATGCAAGCCTTTGTGCCGATGAGCAATATGCCAATCGGCTTGCTGTGGGCGCAAAGGTGGAACTCATGGGGAGTGCATTTGGAGATAATGTCATCTCTGCCGAGATAAGCAGGATAATCCCGGAAGTGCAGAAGCGCATCAGCGGAAGCGGAGTGCAAAACGTCATTTTCTTTGAGGCAAAACCGGAGAGCGGAACGGCAGCTTTGTTGAGCGGCAGCAGTGTGTCGGGCAGAGTGTGCATCGGTGATGCGTTTGAGTGCATCTCGCTGCCCTACGAGTGCATCCGCCAGGATGACATGGGAGAATACGTGTGGGTAGTTGAGGAAAACAGAGCGGTGAAAAGGAGGGTGGAAACCGTATCAGAAATGAGAGATGCCGCTCAGCTCAGAGGTGATATCTCGGAAGGAGAGAGTGTGATATATGCACCCGACGGTATTGAAGAGGGGGCGCTGCTGAAGATATCGGAGCACAGAGAACAGGGGTGATGCAGAGATGGAGCAGCTGAAAAATGCAGTTAAAAGCATCTGCAGAAACGGCGGAAGGAATCTGCTCACCGTGGTTTCCATAGCAATAGGTGTGGCGGCGCTGGTGCTGACGGGAGCGGCGGCGCAATACGGAAGAGCCGCCGTGGAAAAGGAGATATCGGGGCTTGGCATAGGCGGACTTTCCATAACAGCAAAAAGCGGCAGAGCGGAGCTTGGGGAAGAAGAGCTTAAACTTATAAAACGGATGCAAGGCATAAAAAACGCAATTCCGGTGATGGTGCAGTATGGACGGGCGGTAATGCATTTGCAGGAAGAGGAGAGCGTGGTCTGGGGAGTGGATGCAGGTGCAGATCAGGTGATATCCCTGGAGGCGGTGCACGGCAGACTCATAGAGGGGAGCGACGTGAGGGCAGCGGCAAACGTCTGCCTTGTGGATGAGTCGGCGGCATTGCTTTTTTACGGAAGAGAAAACATTGTTGGCAAAAAACTGCAGCTGCTGTTGGAAAACGGAGAGACAGAGCTTGAGATAATCGGGGTGGTGTCGTCGGGAGGAAACACGGTGCAGGGAATGATCGGAGAATATTTCCCTGCGTTTGTGTATCTCCCGTATACCACTCTGCGCAAAACGGATGGCAGAGATTGGTTTGACCAGATAGCGGTGAAACTGGAGGCGGATATAGCGGCGGAACAGACAGGTGAGCGTATCGTGGCGGCGCTGGAGCAAAGCAGCGGTGCAAAGGGAGATTATACAGCGCAGAATATGGCGCAGCAAAAGGAGAAACTGACACGGCTGATGGATATCGTGGAGGTGTCGCTTTCGGGTGTGGCGGCAATATCGCTGCTGGTATCGGGACTTGGTACCGTGACGGTGATGCTCACGTCTGTCCGAGAAAGAAAATGTGAGATAGGGATAAAACGGGCGATCGGTGCAACCAACGGCAGAATACTCTCCGAGTTTTTGCTTGAGGCCGTGTTGCTTTCGGCGGCGGGAGGAGTATCGGGTGCAGCTGCAGGCACGGCGATATCGCTGATTATAAAGCTGTGCTTTGGCATCAATATGCTGCCGGGGGGAGCGGTGATAGCCGCGGGGATAGGCTTTTCTTTGATAAGCGGTGCGGTTTTCGGTGTCTATCCCGCATGGAAAGCCTCAAAGCTCGACCCGGTGGAGGCATTGCGCCACAGCTGAATGGGTGATATAATATACAGAAAGGCGGTGATGAGATGAAAACGGTAAAAAAGGCAAATCTGCCCGAAAACAGCGTGGTGGTCTGTGCTGTCTCCGCAAAAGCCGCAGGGGAGATAGCCGCATTGCAGCGCCTCGGCATAGAGGCGGTTGCGGTGGAACCCTCGCCGCTGCTGGCAGCCCCCGTCTCATCCCATGCTGATATGCTGCTGCACCATGTCGGCGGCGAAAAGCTGTTTGCGGCGCAGCCAAACAGCAGCCATTGCCGTAGGCTTGAACAGCTGGGGTTCAATATTCTTGATGCAGGTGTGCAGCCCCACGGAAACTATCCGAACGATATCACGCTGAATATCGCATCGATAGGGGATTTTGCGGTGATGGGCAAAAAATGTCCCGAAAGTGAGCTGAAGCGTCTCTGCCGCCAAACCAAAAGCTGCATAGAGGTGGGGCAGGGATATGCCAAATGCTCCATCTGCATAATAGCGGAGGATGCGGTGGTGACTGCAGACGATGGGATAGCCGAGGCACTTTTGAAGGCAGGTCTCGATGTGCTGAAAATTTCTCCCGGAGGCATTGCCATAGAGGGTTACGACACGGGATTTATCGGCGGCTGCTGCGGACTTATAGCAAGGGATGTGCTGGCTTTCTGCGGAGATGTGACGCTGCACAAAGACGGCGGGCGCATCGTTTCCTTTGCAAGGGAGCGTGGAGTGTATATCGAAAGGCTGACAGACGGCATCCCGAAAGATGTGGGCGGAATACTTCCGCTGGCAGAGAAATAGAATAAAACAGGCTGTTCCGTTTATGAATAGGCGGGACAGCTTTTGTTTTGCAATAATGTTTTTTCGGAGGGATATGAGTTGAAGCTTACCACTTTGATAATGCTTGCGCTGGGACTTGCCGCAGATGCGTTTGCCGTTTCGGTGTCGGACGGGCTGAGTATCAAAAAATTGAAAAAACGGCAGAAGCTGATGATACCGCTGTGTTTCGGTGCATTTCAGGGGATAATGCCGCTGATAGGCTGTTTTGCGGGAGGTGCATTCAGCGGCATAATCGTCAGGTGGGACCATTGGGTAGCCTTTGGACTGCTTGCTTTTATAGGTGTCAGAATGACGGTGGAGGGGCTTGGAGGCAAAGAGGAATGCGCAGAGCATTTTACATATAAACTGCTGTTGGCGCAGGGGGTTGCAACCAGCATCGATGCGCTGGCGGTGGGTGTGAGCTTTGCATTGATGCGGGTGAATGCTCCTTTTGCCTGCGCGGTGATAGCCGCTGTCACTTTTTTGTGCTCTGCAGCAGGTGTGGCGGCGGGAAAACTCTGCGGAAAAAAGCTTGGAGCAAGAACCAAAATTGCAGGCGGAATTATTTTGGTCATCATCGGAATAAAAATATTGGCAGAGCATCTTATTGCAGGTTGAGAATGGAAATAAAATGTAATAAAACGGCTGTTTTTCCGTATTTTTGGGGTTGCTTTAAAGCGATAAAAGAGTTATAATAAAAAAGTATAATGTCTTGTGCATAAATTGTTTTATATATTCAACGATTGGTTTGCAAGGCTTGAGTAAAGTTATAAAGAAATGAGGTTAAAACGGATGAAAAGACTGATGCTTGGCAACGAAGCAGTTGCAAGAGGACTTTTTGAAGCCGGATGTAAAATCGTCTCCAGTTACCCCGGTACCCCCAGCACCGAGATCACCGAATTTGCAGCAAAATATGATGAGATCTATGCAGAGTGGGCACCCAACGAGAAGGTAGCCTGCGAAACAGCAGTTGGTGCATCCATCGGCGGCGCACGCGCTTTCTGTGCAATGAAGCACGTTGGTATGAACGTTGCTGCAGACCCCATGTTCACCGCAGCCTACACAGGCGTTAACGGCGGTTTGGTCATCGGTGTTGCAGACGACCCCGGAATGCACTCCTCCCAAAACGAGCAGGATTCCCGTCACTATGCCATCGCAGCAAAACTGCCCATGGTAGAGCCCTCCGATTCCGCAGAGTGCCGCGATTACACCAAGGCAGCTTACGAGATCTCCGAAAAATTCGATACTCCCGTTATTCTCCGCCTTTCCACCAGAGTTTCCCACTCCCAGAGCATTGTTGAGGAGTTCCCCAGAAACGAAGTCGGTGTGAAGGATTACACCAAGAATCCCGCAAAATATGTTATGACTCCCGCAAACGCAAAGGGACGTCACGTTTTTGTTGAGCAGCGTATGGCTGACCTCACCGAGTTTGCAGAGACTTCCGAACTCAACCGCGTTGAGCACGCAGATTCCGAGATCGGTATTATCACCGCAGGCATTGCCTATCAGTATGTCCGTGAGGCAATGGGCGATAACGTTGCTGTTCTCAAGCTTGGTCTCATCAACCCCATGCCCAAAAAGATGATCCTCGATTTTGCAGCAAAATATAAGAAGATCTACGTTGTTGAAGAGCTTGACGACGTCATCGAGACCCATTGCCGCAAGCTGGGCATTGAGGTAGAAGGCAAGAGCATCTTCGGCTTCCTCGGCGAGCTTTCTCAGCGCATCGTTGCAGAAAAACTCCTTGGCAGCGCACCCGAATACACCGAGTTCGACGGAAACGTTCCGCCCCGTCCTCCCGTGCTTTGCCCCGGATGTCCCCACAGAGGCGTGTTCTACACCCTCTCCAAGCTCAAGCTTACCGTCAGCGGCGATATCGGCTGCTACACCCTCGGCGCAGCAGCACCGCTGTTTGCAATCGATACCACCATCTGCATGGGTGCTTCCGTTTCCGCTCTCCACGGCTTCAACAAGGCAAGAGGCGAGGAAGCCGCAGCAAAAACCGTTGCTGTCATCGGTGACTCCACCTTCATGCATTCCGGCATAACCGGACTTATGAACATTACATACAACCAGGGCATCTCCACCGTCATCATTCTGGATAACCGCATCACCGGCATGACAGGACATCAGGAGAACCCCGCCAGCGGACACACCCTTAAGGGCGTTGAAGTTCCTCCCGTATCCCTCGAGAAGATCTGCGAGGCAGCAGGCGTTAAGCGCATCCGCGTGGTAGATCCCCTTGATCTCGCTGCTGTTGAAGCTGTCATCCGCGAAGAGACCGCTGTTGCAGAACCCTCCGTTATCATCACCCGTTCTCCCTGCGCACTCCTCAAGAGCGTTAAGCGCAAGCCCGCACTGAAAATTGACATTGACAAGTGCAAAGGCTGCAAGATGTGCATGAAGATCGGCTGCCCTGCCATCAGCTTCTAAGACGGCAAGGCAAAGATCGACGATACACTCTGCGTTGGCTGCGACGTTTGCAAGCAGATGTGCAAATTCGGCGCAATTCTTTAAAACAGACGTTACCGAAAGGAAGAAATAAAATGACTAAAAGTATTACAATAGTCGGAGTAGGCGGTCAGGGCACACTGCTCGCCAGCAGAATTCTCGGCAATCTGCTTGTATCCGAAGGATTTGACGTTAAAGTATCCGAAGTTCACGGAATGTCTCAGCGCGGCGGTTCGGTAGTAACCTACGTTAAATACGGTGAAAAGGTCTCCTCTCCCGTTGTTGAAAAAGGCGAAGCAGACGTTGTTCTCGCATTTGAACTATGCGAAGGCGCAAGATGGGTCTCCATGCTCAAAAAGGAGGGCACACTTGTTGTCAACACCCAGCAGATCGATCCCATGCCCGTTATCACCGGCGCTATGGAATATCCCGAAAACGTTCAGGAGAAGCTCCGCAGCGCAGGCGTCAACGTCATCGAGATCGATGCTCTCAAATATGCCGAAGAGGCAGGCTCCTCCAAGGCTGTTAACGTGGTTATGATCGGCGCTCTCTCCAACTTTATGGAGTTCCCCGAAGAGATGTGGATCGACACCATTAAAAAGACCGTTCCCGAGAAGTTCGTTCAGATGAACCTGAAGGCTTTCGAGCTTGGCAGAAGCATAAAATAATCGGGCCACGCCGTGGCCCGGTCCCTTAAGAATCCCGTTAACGCTCCGCGTTCAAGACAAAAGCACCTCCCGCCGCAGGGGAGTGCTTTTTGAATTATTGCTTTTAAAATGCCATCCAAAGGATGGCATTTGTTTTATTATGTTTATGTTGCGCAAAGCGCAAGTGAAGGGAATTCCGTCCTTTGCGAAGGACGGGGCCTGCCCGGCGGGGGCTTAAGGGACAAGCCCCTTAAGAATCCCGTTAACGCTCCGCGGCTAAAACGAAAGTGCCTTTTGCCGCGGGAATGCACCTGCCGCCTGTGAACTTTAAGAAACCGACTATGTTGCAGAGCAACATAAGTCGGTTTCGTCCGCGGACACGCCAGCGGAGGCTCTCTGCCGCAGTCATTCTTCCGGACGTTGTCCGGCGCAGCCGGCGCAAAGGGACTTATCCCTTTGGAATTCCGTGATTTGGGCGCAACAAAAAACAAACAGCACCTCCAAGCGGAGGTGCTGTCTGCATATTGAAGGAAGAGCGTTTTACGCTTCGGGAGTAGCCTGATCGGGAACGTCAATAATATCTGGCTGGGTTTGTGATGCGGGAGCCTGCGCAGCGCACAGCGCAACCGTCACCTTGAACAAATCGCCGTCAACAGAGAGGTTGAGTTTGCCGCCCTGAAGCTCGGTGAAGCTTTTGGCAATGGAGAGTCCCAGTCCCGAGCCCTCGGCGGTGCGGGATTTATCGGCACGGACAAAGCGCTCCAGCATCTCGTTGGGGTCAAAATCCATCTCGTAGTTGGCAATGTTTTTCACCGTCATGCAAACCATGTTTTTGCCTTTGGAGATATCAATGTAGATCCTTGTGCCTGCAAGAGAATATTTCACCGCATTGCCGATAATATTCTCAAACACACGGTAGAGCTTGCCGCCGTCGCCCATGACCCACAGCTTTTCGGCGGGATGGTTGAGCTTTATGGCGACACCTGCGGCTGTAATGCGTTCCTCCAGCTCTGCAAGAGTCTGCTCGGTGAGGGAGACGATGTCGAGTGGCTCGGTTTTGAGCTCCATTGCGCCGCTTGATGCTTTTGAGACATCGAACAGATCGTTGACGAGGGAGGTGAGCCGCTTTGTCTTTTGGGAGAGCACGGCAACGTAATCGTTGGCTTCGGGCGGTTCAAGCTTTTCCCGCTCCAGCAGACCGAGATAGTTGGTCATGGAGGTGAGGGGAGTTTTGAGATCGTGAGAGACGTTGGTGATGAGCTCCACCTTCATGCGCTCGCTGGAGGTTTGTTTTGCAACGGCGCTCTTGAGTCCGTCCTGAATGCAGTTTATGTTTTCTGCAAGTTCGGAGATATCACCGTTGGTTATCTTGTTGGGTTTAACGCCAAGCTCTCCTGCACGGATAGCCTGAGTCTGCGAAACAAGCTCGCCCAGCGAGAGGGTGAGAGTTCTGTATCGGTCAAAGCCGAAGGTGAGGATGAGAATGCCGAGGTAGAGCAAGAACAATCCGAAGAGGAAGAGAAAGAACATATGCCAGCCGGCTGCCAAAAATGCAATCATACAGCCGGGAATGATCAAAAGATAGCTGAAGATAAAGGTGCGGCGCACAATGCGCATCATTCTCTTTTGGAAGGGATACATACCGTCGCGGTTTTTCAGATATTTTATGATGAGGGAAACGATGTTGAAAGAGAAAATTTTCGCACCGTTATATTTGAAATCGCTGTAAGCCATCCAGATGAGGAAAAACAGCTGCAGAGAGATTGCTGTAATTGTGAATGCAAATGGGTTCCAATCTATCTCCGAGATAAAAAAGCACATTGGCAGAACAAGAAGCAAAACAAACAGCGCAAGCTTAATCTCAAACAGCAGTTTGCTCTGCAGCCGTGCCAGCTTTTGGCAGAACAGCCCGATGGAACGGCGCTTGATGATGCTCATTATCAGGAAGAAGATGCCAAGCAGTACCGCACAGCACCAAACCACAAGCATAGTGCGCATACCCACCCAGTAGATGTAGGTGTGGTTGGTGTAGGCATAGCCGCTGACACCGAACAGCTCTTCGGCAACTATGTTGAGGAGACCGCCCTTTTCCACGGCGGGGACGAGCAGCACAAAATCAAAATCCTCACCTGCAAGCTCATCGGCAATGTATAGCGAGGCACGGCAGTATTGAGCCAGCTCGGAGGAATAGCCGTAATCTATTCTGGAGATCTGATCTATGGGCAGATTTGGGAATTCAACGCCCATGGAAGAACCGCGGTAAAAATAGTCGACTTTTATCAGCGCAAAGTCATATGGGGAATCGGCAAAGTTGCAGGCATCATAGACAGAGGTCACGCCCATGTTTGTGGCAAATTTGTCGCCCCGGCGGAAAAAGTATTGGTAACCGTTGGAGTCCATATACCATTGATCGTGCTCCGAGGGGGTGAGCCACTTGCCGTTGTATTCATCGTAGAATACAGCGTCTTTTTCGCTCTCGGCGTCAAGCGGCACGGTGCCTGTCATACGCTGCAGAGCATAGTTGAGCTGGAAGGTGAATTCATCTGTCCTTGTGTAATTGGGGGCAAGTGCATCTCTGTCAAACAGAGGGATGACGCAAACCGCTGCAAGGAGAATTACAAACGCCAAAAACATACACAGCCACGCTGCAAAGGGTCTAGATTTTTTCAATTTTGTATCCAATTCCCCACACCACCTTAAGATATTCGGGTTCACGCGGATTTATCTCGATTTTTTCTCTTATGCGCCGAATGTGGACAGCCACCGTGTTTTCGGGATTGTAGCTGGGCTCGTTCCACACCCGCTGATATATCTCATCAATGGAGAAAACTCTGCCTGCATTGCGCATAAGCAGCTCCACGATGCCGTATTCCGTGGCGGTGAGACGCACCGAGGTGCCGCTTACCCAAAGCTGTTTCCGCTCGGTATCCAGCTCGAGGGTGCCGTTTTGGATGACGCCCTCTTTTTTCTCCATGCTGCCCAGCACGGAATAGCGCCTGAGTTGAGATTTTACCCGTGCAACCAGCTCAAGAGGATTGAATGGTTTGGTGACATAATCGTCGGCACCGATGTTGAGTCCGAGTATCTTGTCGGCATCTTCGGATTTAGCGGACATGATTATGATCGGGATGTTGTGTGTTTCTCTAAGCCGCATGGTGGCTCTTATGCCGTCCATCCTCGGCATCATAACGTCCATTATGATGAGGTGTACCTGCTTTTCTGCGACAGTTTCCAGCGCGCTCATTCCGTCGTAGCATTTAAGCACGTTATAGCCCTCTGCCGAAAGATAGATAGCAAGAGAATCGACGATGGCCTTGTCGTCGTCAACGATCAGTATGTTAAACATCTTTGCCTGTTCCATTCCTTCCTCTTTCACTGTTCTGATTATAATGATAGAACTTCTGTTTTAAAATTGACAAAACCAAATCCTTACAAAATCTTTAAGATTCGGCTGTTTCGCTGTTAAAAACGGGGGTGGTGGTGAAATCTGCGGTGCGGTCCAGCAGACAGAGATATGCCGCCGCATAAAAATCCTTCGGGAAAACCGAGGCAGCAAGCCAAATATCCGCCTTTGCGCCGGATACGAAGGCTACCTCCAGCATCTCTTTAAAAAAGTAGACAACGGTTTTGCCGCCTGCAGCACGCAGCCGGGCAATGTTTTTGGCAAAGTTCTCTCTGTCGGAAAGCATCTGCATTATGTCGCTGCGTTTTGGGGCGGTTTCTTTTTCTGCCGTATAGCTGCGGTAGATCTCCGCATTGAAATCGCTGAAACGGTGGATCTTCAGCTCGTCAGCACCGAAAATATCGCCGCAGGCCTCCGCCATCATTGGGACGGCGCAGCTTGCCATAAGATTTCTGTCGGAGAGGATCCTTTTTATGGTGACGCCACGTGTGAGCGAGCCATATTTTTTAAGCGATTCCACAAAGCGTTTGCCTGCGGAAAGCAGCGACGGGGAGAGTTTGCCGTCACGGGGAAGAAGCAGGTCGGCGGCACGGTTGAAGGTGTTGGACATTGCCAGCGTGTTTTTAAAGAGCTCACCCAGTTCAAAGGTGTAGCTGCCGCCCTCATATCTGCCGAATTTGCGCATAGTGTCGAGATAGCCCAGACGGATGAGCCGCTTGGCACGCTCACCGTCAAAAACAAGGAAATTTCCAAGGTCGCGGTTGGAGCCGATGACGGTTATCTTTTTGCCGTTTGCGTTGACTTTGCGGCTTATGCCGATACCGTCCAACGTGACGGCAATGACCTCGTCGGCACCTCTGTCCAGCGCCATATTCACCGGCATAACATCGTAGTAAGAGCCGTCCACAAACTGCTCGTCACCGATCTTCTGCACCCTGAATGCAGGAAAACACGCCGCAGAAGCCAGCATATAATCGAAAAGCTTTCCTTTGGGGATATCCTCTTTCCAAAGGAGAAGCGGCTTCATGGAGGGATAGCGGACGGTGACGAGTCCGAAATCTATATCGGATGCTCGGCAAAGGTCCTCGTCCACGACCCGAGCAATGGTCTCCGCAAGGGGAGAGAAATCCGCACCGCCCTTTTTAAGGCTTTCTATCAGGAATTTGGCAAAGCTCTGCATCTCTTCACCGGATTTTGCCGCGGCTACGTCTGTTTGGGTTGCGAGAACGTCGCTTGTGGTGAGGTTTTCCCACATTTTAACGGCGGATTCAAAGTCGTTTTGTGCCATGATCGCACCGTTGAGGGCGCCCACGGATGTGCCGGTCACCATCTGGTAG
>JAFSHJ010000068.1 GCA_017440425.1 Oscillospiraceae bacterium
AGGAACTTAACGCCCTTTTCGGCTGCCTTGGCCATCATCTCGTTAGCGAGATCGATCTTATCCTCTTCGCAGAGGGAGTTGCCGGTGTGGTAGCCTTTAGCGCGGAGGAAGGTATATGCCATACCGCCGCCGATGATGAGGGTATCAACCTTCTCAAGGAGGTTGTTGATAACGCCGATCTTATCGGACACTTTTGCGCCGCCGAGGATGGAAACGAAGGGACGCTTGGGCTCGGTGAGTGCGCCGCCCATGATGCTGATCTCTTTCTGGATCAGATAGCCGCATACTGCGGGCAGATAATCTGCTACGCCTGCGGTGGAGGAGTGTGCACGGTGAGCTGTGCCGAATGCATCGTTTACATAGATCTCAGCAAGAGCTGCGAACTTCTTGGAAAGCTCTGCATCGTTCTTGGTCTCGCCTTTTTCGAAGCGAACGTTTTCGAGAAGGAGGATCTCGCCTTCTTTGAGCTCTGCTGCGAGCTGCTGTGCGCTTTCGCCAACAACGTCAGCTGCAAGCTTTACATCTTTGCCGAGGAGCTCGGAGAGACGCTTTGCTACGGGAGCCATGGAAAACTCTGCCTTGAACTCGCCCTTGGGACGGCCGAGGTGGGAGCAAAGGATCAGCTTTGCGCCGTTGTCAAGGAGATATTTGATTGTTTTAAGGGATTCACGGATACGCTTATCATCTGTGATAACGCCGTCTTTGAGGGGTACGTTAAAATCGCAACGAACCAATACTTTTTTGCCTGTTACGTTGATATCTTCAACGCTCTTCTTGTTGAGGTAGTTCATTTTCTTTCCATCCTTTCAATATTACCTTTTTTATTTTTCTATCCAACTAAATATTTTACATCATTCTCACAATTTTTGCAAGTACTTTTTGTGCGGCTTGTCTGCTAAATTTGCTCTTTCTCACCCACATTTCTAATTTTCTACATTTTCACCATCTCAGCCAACAATTTAAGCGCTTACAGTTGTTTATTTTGCTTTTTCAAATTTTCTCTTCATTTTTCCTCTTCATTTTTATCGTTTTTAAGTATAATAATTTCAACTATATGTTAAAAATTATGTTGAAATGTTATAAACTCTTCAATTTCAACTTTTATTTTCTCCAATTTTACTTTTGCTTTTTGGGGGTATATACTTAAATTACAGAACAAACAGTTCACTTTTAACAAACCGCAAACTAAAAATCTTTAAAGATTGGGTTCGCGCACGTTATATTATAGGAGGTATTTACAATGTCTAATCAATCTTCCAACTCCAACAACTCCAAATTCGGTCTTTACGACATCGTCGTGATCGGACTTATGGCGGCCGTATGCTTTGTTACAACATACTTCCTGCGCATTGAGATCCCCACCCCTGCCGGACCTACCAACATTAAGATAGGCAACGTCTTCTGTCTGCTGGCCGGTCTCCTCTTCGGCGGATGGCGCGGCGGTCTGGCTGCGGGAATCGGTTCCATGTTCTTTGATATCGTAAACCCCGCATACATCACATCCGCTCCCTTCACCCTTGTTTTCTTCTTCATGATGGGATTTGTTGCCGGTCTTGTCTCTCATATGGGCGGACGCAACGGCAAGAGCCTTACCTTTAACATCATCGGTGCTCTCGGCGGCGCTCTCTCCTACTTTGTGCTCCACATCAGCAAGAGTGTTATTGAGCTTTTGATTGCGGGAAGCGACTTCACCGCAGCACTCGTTGCCTGCTCCACCAAAATGATCACTTCCGGTATCAACGTTGTCACCGCAACCGTTCTTTCCGTCATCATCGTCATCCCCCTGCGTTTGGCTCTTGAAAAAGCAGGCGTTTACAAAAAGCTTCACATCTGAATATAAGCCAAAATCTCTTCCTTAACACTTACCGCCCGGTCATTCCTCACTGTGACCGGGCGGTAGTTATTTTCCGGGAAATTTTACTGCTCATTTTTCAGTTCGCAAATATTGTTCCAAAACTTTTTAGGCATAAACTGCTGCCGCAATTTATAGTTTGGGTTTATCCTCTCTTTGATGGTCATGCTCTTATAATAACCTTTCCAAAGCTCTTCGAAATCGTCGCTCTCATCCACAAATTTCTCTGCTTCCTCCAGTTTTGCGAATACTGTATGCGGATCTTCTCCCCCTTCGTGGATCAGCACGCGCATATGCTTCAAATCTCTTATTGCAAACGGCAGCACCCGGAATCTATCCACAAAATGCTGCGCTATTATTGGCAGGATATCGTAATCCGGCTCGAAATCCGCCACATATATATTTCCTATTTTGTTGAACCGCAGCAATCCGAGAAATTTGTGTGCCTGCGTGCCCACGGTGTTTGCTGCGCCGACCACTCTTTTTACTCGTGGGTTCTGCAGCATTTGTGTTACGTCCCGCCCTTGCGAAAATGCAAATTTCAGAAATTTGAATATATCCGTTTCGATACTATCTTTTCTGTATAGCCACGCTTTATAGACCACTTCAGCCGTATTTTGCGACAGTTTATTACAGATCGCATCAAACACGCGGCTGCTTTTCTCGTTATCCGTCTCCGTTGTGTGCGCATCAAACAGCGATGCCGCATAGTTTTCTTCGGATATTATTTCCACTTCTTTGCATCGGGAATAAAAGCCGTCGAACACCGCCGTCAGGTATCCCTCAAATGTACCATCGTATATTATAGTCATTTTTTCTCCTTATCGCAGGCACCTCTTTTACGGCGGCGCCGCC
>JAFSHJ010000069.1 GCA_017440425.1 Oscillospiraceae bacterium
AAATATTCGAATATTCTGGATATGAGTTCAACATCAACTCTCCCAAGCAGCTGGGCGAGGTGCTCTTTGTCAAGCTGGGTCTCCCTGCAAAGAAAAAGACCAAGAGCGGCTATTCCACCACTGCGGACGTGCTGGAGGAGCTTCGCGGACACCATCCCATAATTGATGAGATACTGCGGTTCCGCAAGCTTTCCAAGCTCAACTCCACCTATGTTGAGGGACTTCTCAAAACGGTGGATGCAGATGGCAGAATAAGAACCAGCTTCATCCAAACCGAGACAAGAACGGGCAGAATAAGCTCGGTGGAGCCCAATTTGCAGAATATTCCCGTGCGCACCAAAGAGGGCGAGCATCTGCGTGAGTTTTTTGTTGCGGACGAGGGCAAACTGCTGCTAGATGCAGACTATTCGCAGATAGAGCTGCGCATACTTGCCCACATTGCAAAGGACGAGGAGATGACCAAAGCCTTCATCGAGGGAGTGGATATCCACACACTCACCGCATCGCAGGTGTTTGATATGCCGGTGGAATACGTCACTCCGCTGATGCGCCGTCAGGCAAAGGCGGTCAACTTCGGCATCGTCTACGGCATAAGCGCATTCTCGCTTTCTGGTCATATCGGTGTCACCGTGGCGCAGGCAGATGCCTATATAAAGGGCTATTTCAACCTCTACAAGGGCGTAAAAAAATATATGGAAGAGGTTGTGGCAGGCGCAAAAGAAAACGGCTATGTCACCACGCTGATGGGTCGCCGAAGATATCTTCCCGAGCTCGTTTCCGGCAAAGGTCCCATGAAGGCCTTCGGCGAGCGTGTTGCCCGCAATATGCCCATTCAGGGCAGCGCAGCAGATATAATCAAGCTGGCAATGATCAGGGTGTACGACCGTCTGCGCGAAAACAACATGAAGACAAAACTCATCCTGCAGGTGCACGATGAACTTATCCTTGAGACCACACCTGATGAAAAGGAGCGCGCCGAGGAGATACTCCGCACCGAGATGATGAATGCGGCACAGTTGGCTGTTCCGCTGGAGGTGGATGTTCATTCCGGCAAAAACTGGCTGGAGGCAAAATAGAACAATAAAAAAGGAGTGATACTGTGTGAAAAAGCTGACAGCGTTGATTTTGGTCTTGGTCTGTATGTTTGGTTTGGCAGGTTGTTCCCCAAAAAACACGGAAAAAGGCAAAGCTGTGTTTGAAACGGAAAATATTGAGTCTGTCACATTTTACAGTATTGCACCGAAAGAAGAGATAAAAGTTCCGGAGAAACATCTTGCAGAAATTGCAGAGTGGCTGGGAACATTCAAAATTGCCGAAAAAGCAGGCGACATATTGCCTCCCGGTGCAGACAGCAAGTTCGTAACGATAGAATATTCCGACGGAACGGTTGTTTACAGCAGCCTTTCAACAATTACTGTTGACGGCACCGTTTATCTTACGGAGCACGAAAGAGAGCCGGAATGCTATTTTGATTTGGCTGACGAGGATTTAAGTGCAAAGACACAGTCTGTTATGGTGTTGGAAACCACGGTATGCTATGCGAACTGGTCTGAGGATGCTTTTATTTACAACAGTGCGCTGAATGCAGATAAAATGATTGCAGGAGCAAAGCATTTTCCAATCTTTAAAATGGATACAAAGCAGGATGTGGAACAGTTTAAAGCAGATTTCGGCGAGATTCTCTCGATGAACCAGGGCTATAACGAGATTCCGTCCTTTGAAGAGGCAATCTCAAAATATGACGAAGCTTTCTTTGAAGAAAATTCGCTGTTGATAGTTTACGTGGATGCAGGCAGCGGTTCATTCAGGTTTGATGCAGATAACATTTCCTGCGATGAAGAGAGCCTTTGTGTTCATATCAGGCAGAAAAATAATCCGGAAGTCTGTACCGCCGACATGGCGGGGTGGTTTGTTATGGTTGCTGTCAAAGATAGCGAGATAAGCTGCTGCAAATCTTTTGATGCCGATTTTGTGGGGATAATAGAATAACCAAAAGAAAAAGCCAAGCTTTTCAGCTTGGCTTTAATTTTTTGCAGTTGCAGTTATTCAACAAAAGCAAGGAAGGATTCGTGTGCAAGCAGAGGAACTGTCAGCTTGCCGTCAGCGAGGGTGAACTCCTTGTCGGAGTTGAGCTTTGCGGCATCGCAGTCGATGGTCTTGAGCATGGGCTCATCCTCCCAGTTGATGATGAGCAGCGTCTTTGCAGACTTCCAAACAGAGGGGAGACGCTTGTCATCGGGGAGATAGCAGGGACGGCATTCTTCGGCGGCAGCTGCAAATGCATTTTCAATGATAGAGATGCCCTTCTCGTTCAAAACAGACATTCTGTCGGAGAGGAAGATGTTTCCGCCGCTGATAGCAACAAGGTTGGCCCAGGTTTCGGCTTCAACAGCATCAAACTGGTCGCCGTTTCTCCAGCGTGTGGCAAAATATTCGCTGTTGGTCATCTCACGGCGGCGTTTGACGGCGACATATTTGGGTTCCGGCTCCCAGATGAGAGGCTCGTTGGAGGTCTCACTGCCGCGAACAACAAGGAAGTCGGGGTCAATGCGTGTAACGACGTTGTTGTACTGCCAGGTCCAGGAGAGGGATTCGGCGATCCAGCGCACGTGACCGAAATGGTTGTGAATATCGATACCGATGCGCATGGAGGGAGCAATATCCGCGCCGCACTGAATTGGGAGGGAGCATCCGAGGATAACCGCATCGGGACCGGTGCAGGCTTTGATCTCTTCAATGAGCTGTGCAAGTGCGGTGTAGGGAGTGGCGGCTTTGTCGTAGAACTTTTTCAGTGTAAGCAGGCAGGAGAGATAGTCGATCTTAAACAGACGGTAGCCGCAGGAATAGAGATACTTGTAGTTGTTGAGGATGAATGCCTTTGCATCGGGGTGAGTGGGGTCGAGCACATAGGTACCGTAAATTTCGCGGGCATATTCGCCGTCATCTTTCTTCATCAGCCACTCGGTGCGGTTTTCAAAGCCTTCGCAGGAGTCCTTCATAAGAATAGGTGCCATCCAGATACCGGGCATAAAACCGGCCTCGGCAATGCGCTTGGCAACGTAGTCAAGACCGCAGGCGAATTTCTCGTTTTCTGTCCAGATGCCCCATTCCTTCTGCCAGCCGTCATCCAGAACAATGTAATCCAGCTTGTCGGCAAAGGACATTTTGCTCAGCGCTTCAATGTTTTCAAAAATATCTTCGGGCTTTACTCGGTCGAGATAGTAGTCCCAGGAGTTCCAACCGATAAGCTTGGGCATGGGGAAGGTGCTCTGGGGAAGCATTCCGCGGTAGATGTCGTAGAGCTCGTCAACGGTTACGTCTTCAATGAAGAGTGCACGGTCGGAGGAGAAGGTGTTTTTGGCCTTCATGCCCTCGGTCAACTCTGTTTTGGCAGAGAATTCAAAGGAGCTGCCGCACTTTTTGGCGCATACTCCCACAATGTTGGCATAGGGAGAGACCATAGCCAAAGCAAAACCACGGGCGGTAAAATCACCGAAAAGACCGGTGCAGTCGGCATAACGCTCTTCGTTTTCTGCAAATTCGCTGGGATATCTGCTCTCGGAGCGGGTCCAGGAGTTGATATAGAAGGGCAGGCGGTCGGTCTTCTTCAAATTGTCAACGGCAAAATAAAGGGTGTCGATGCGGTCGAGTGCCAGCGGTTTGTCGCTCTCTGCAGAGAGGGTGATGACGGTGCCCTTGGAAAGCGCCTCAAAGTTCCAGCTGATGTTTATGCCTTCAACGGCTGTTTTGTAGGTTGTGGTGTTTCCGTTGGTTTCGCCCGTGAGCTCGGAGCGCATTACTGTTACGGTTTTATCGGCAAAATAAAGTCTGAATCCAAGTTCCATATCAAAACTCCTTTTCGTTTTTATCCAAGGAAGGACAGCCTCAAAATCAGCTTGTCCCTGATTAAATGATATCATTGATTGGCTCAAAAAACAAGGTGATTTTGTTTCTGAAACCGTCATATATGTTGCAAAATAAGCCGTCATGCAGTACAACTATTGACAATGAACCGCAATACTGACAAAATGAGAATAAATGCCTATAAAACAATAATGGCAAAATAAAACGATGGGAGTATGAAAAATGAACGAAAAAGAGAAAAAAGTATTGGAAGAAAAGTTAATAATTATTGAAAAAATTAAACGGCTTACACCGGAACAGCTGGCAGAGTTTAATCAAAGAGTGTATGAGCTGCTGGGCGTGAAACCAAAAAGCGAAGCTTAATGCTTCGCTTTTATTCTTCGGTGCATATGGGAGATGCGGTTATAATTTGAAACGATAAAAACAGAGCCTGCCGGTGGACAGATTGGAAATAGATCCTCCCCGTCAGTACCAGTCACAGACTCTATAATTAGTATACTGGATTTGTGGGAATTTGTCAAGAATACGGCATGGAAGAGCTTGCACAAGAGCGGGTAACCGATAAAAATCTGTTGAAGAGTATTTTGAAAATATCGTGAAGCATTAAGTGTAAGGTTGCCAACACGTTGCCAACAAAACCAAAAAACATAAAACCCCGAACGCATTTGCATTCGGGGTTTTTGGTGATCCATCGGGGATTCGAACCCCGGACACCTTGATTAAAAGTCAAGTGCTCTACCGACTGAGCTAATGGATCATCTTCGGTCGTGCTGATTTCTCACAGCCTATATATTATATCAATTTGAGAAGGAAAAGTCAATGGAACTCCGGAATTTATTTAAAAAACGGCAAAAGTTACATATTTTGTTCTTGTTTATCCCAAGTATAATGTTGTTTTGTATAAAAATATAACGGATAAACCCAGCTGAATGAGATAAAAATGGATTGAGGCAGCGCAGCTATGGACATTTTAACTTAAAAGTGATAAAATTATTGTGTATGTAAACGTGAAAGGAGCGTGAGTGCAGCATGGCAATGCAAAGCGGCAAAAAAGTAATGGGCGAAAATTCCTCGGTGCAGTATATCAAAGGCGTGGGCGAACAGCGTGCTGCGCTCTACGCAAAGCTGGGGATATATACCGTTGGCGGTCTGCTGCGCCATTATCCCAGGGATTACATCGACCTCAGCGGAGAGATGAGCATCACAGATGCCCCCATCGGTGAAAAATGCGCAGTCAAGGCTGTTGTCGTGAGAAAATCCCGTGAGCAGCGGATACGCGCAAAGCTTTCGCTTTTCAAGGTGCTGGTCACAGACGGCGAAAGCGACATGAATATAACCTTTTTTAACATGAAATATACAGTGGATTCCCTTGCGGAGGGTGCGGAATACATCTTTTACGGAAATATGGGCGGCTCGGTGCTGCGCAGAGAGATGAATTCGCCGATGGTGATAGCTCCCCAAAAAGAGGGCGGATTTGCAAAATTTATGCCGCTCTATCCTCTCACGGCGGGAATTTCCTCCAAAATGATATCCGCAAACGTAAACACAGCCCTTGAACTGCTGCGTGAGCAATGGGTGGACCCCATTCCTGCGGAGATAAGAAAACGGGCAGGACTTTGCGGAATAGAGTTCGCATACAGAAACATCCATCAGCCGGGAAGTGCGGAGGCACTCAACACGGCAAGAGAGCGCCTTGTTTTTGATGAAATTTTCACCGTCACGCTTGGCATGGCAATGGAGCGCAGCAAAAACCGACGCAGAAACAGCGTTGTCGTCCGTGACAGAGATATCTCCGGTTTTAACGCGCTGCTGCCCTTTAAGCTTACCGGTGCGCAGCAGCGAGCGCTGAACGATATCGTTTCGGGAATGTCTCGCAGCTACCCAATGAACAGACTTGTTCAGGGCGACGTTGGATCGGGTAAAACCGCTGTGGCGGCAGGCGCAATATGGCTGATGTGCAAAAACGGCTATCAGGCGGTGCTGATGGCGCCCACAGAGTTGTTGGCAGAGCAGCATTTCAAAAGCGTAAGCTCGCTGCTGGCACCTGCGGGAATAAGCATTGAACTGCTCACGGGCAGCGTTACAGCCAAAAACAAAATGTTGATAAAAGAAAACGTAAAAAGCGGCAAAACACAGCTGCTGATAGGCACCCACGCCGTTATCGAAAAAGACGTGGAGTTCAACGAGCTGGGCCTGGTGCTCACCGATGAGCAGCACCGTTTCGGTGTTGAACAGCGGTTTGCGCTGGCAGGCAAGGGCGAGGCGCCCCACCTTGTTGCAATGTCCGCAACGCCCATTCCTCGCACACT
>JAFSHJ010000003.1 GCA_017440425.1 Oscillospiraceae bacterium
CAGATATAGGTTACAAAAGCATAAATCATTACGGCGAACAGCTTTGCGGCGATCATGTTGATATAGTTGAACCCGAGGACGGGTCTACCGTTATAGTGCTCTCAGACGGTCTTGGAAGCGGCGTTAAAGCAAGCATACTTTCTACCCTTACATCCAAGATAATCTCTACAATGTTGGCTGAAGGGCTCTCACTGGAAGAATGCGTAAAGACCATTGCGGCGACTCTGCCTGTTTGCTCGGTGCGCGGTGTGGCATATTCCACCTTCACCATTATTCACCTGCTGAATAACGAGGTGGCCGAGATCATCCAGTATGATAATCCGCACGTCATCCTCATAAGAGACTACGACCAATACGATTATCCCAAGACCGAGATGAACATCGGCGGCAAAAAGATATATAAATCCACCGTAAAGCTGCAGGAGGACGATGTGTTCATCGCCATGAGCGACGGCTGTCCCCACGCAGGCATGGGCGGCAAATACAACTTCGGCTGGAAGCGGGAAGATATTGCCGATTATATGCTGGTGCTGGCGGCAGGGGGATATACCGCAAAAAATCTCTCCACAATGCTGGTTGACGAGTGCGATAAGCTCTACGGCCACAAGCCGGGAGACGACACCACAGCCTGCGTTGTAAGGGTGAGAAAGAGAGAGCCGATGAACATTCTGTTCGGACCTCCCTCCAACCGTGACGATGCAAACCGAATGATGTCGCTGTTTTTCTCCAAGGAGGGCAAGCACATCATCTGCGGCGGCACAACTTCCTCCATCGCTGCAAAATATCTGGGCAAGCCGGTTCAGGCAAGCCTGAAATTCGAGCGCAGCGACGTTCCTCCCATTGCTCACATCGAAGGTGTGGATCTCGTCACCGAGGGCGTTATCACAATGAATAAGGTCATCCAATATGCCGAGGATTACCTTGGAGAAAATGCACTTTATGAGGAATGGAGCTTCAAAAAGGACGGCGCATCCCTTATCAGCCGCCTTTTGTTCGAGGAGGCTACGGATATAAACTTCTATGTGGGCAGAGCGGTCAACCCCGCACACCAAAACCCGGATCTCCCCATTAACTTCAACATAAAAATGAACCTGGTGGAAGAACTCTCGGCTTGCCTTAAAAAGATGGGCAAGCGCATCAAGGTAAGCTATTTCTGAGGAGGCGTAATATGCGTAAGTTCGATACAAAGGTGCAGCTTTTGAAATATAAGGTTTTGCGCGAGGTGGCACGTCTTGCGTGGGAAGACAAGCTGCTTGAGAACATTTTGGATATACCTGGACGTCTCGTTCCCGGAAACGAGCCCACAATGCGCTGCTGTGTTTATAAAGAGCGTGCCATTCTCGGGGAGCGTGTGAAGCTTGCCATGGGCGGAGAAAAAAACAACCCCAACGTTATCGAGGTCATAGAGATCGCCTGCGATGAGTGTCCCGTCGGCGGTTATGAGGTCACCAATGCCTGCCGCGGATGTCTGGCACACCGCTGCGAGGATGTCTGCAAGTTCGGCGCCATCACCTTTGACCACAACCATGTTGCGCACATAGATAAATCTAAGTGCAGGGAGTGCGGTGCCTGTGCCAAGGTTTGCCCCTATACAGCAATAGTCAGCCGCAAACGTCCCTGCCAGAATGCCTGCAAGGTCAAAGCCATATCCATGAACAACGAAAGAGCGGCAAGCATAGATAACTCCAAATGCATCCAGTGCGGTGCCTGCGTCTATCAGTGCCCCTTTGGAGCGATCATGGATAAATCCTACATAGTCAATGCCATCGACATCCTCAAAAAGAGCGAGCGCAACGCAAACGGAGGTAACTATAAAGTTTATGCTGTTGTGGCGCCCTCCATCTCCAGCCAGTTTTCCTATGCAAAGCTGGGTCAGGTGGTGACGGGACTGAAAAAGCTGGGCTTCCACGATGTGGTGGAGGCGGCACTCGGTGCGGATATGGTGGCGATGGCAGAGGCGAGAGAGCTGGCGGAAAAGGGACTTCTCACAAGCTCCTGCTGCCCCGCATTCGTTCAGTATATTGAGTCTGCTTTCCCCAACCTCACCAAACACATTTCCCACAATCTGTCTCCCATGGCGGTGCTTGCAAAGCACATCAAGGAGACCACACCCAACGCAAAGATAATCTTCATCGGCCCGTGCACCGCCAAAAAAGCAGAGGCGCAGCTTGAAAAAGTCAAGCCCTACGTTGATACCGTCCTCACCTTTGAGGAGCTTCAGGCGCTTTTCGACAGCCGCAGCATCGAGATCGAGACTCTTGAAGAGGGGGTTCTGGATAATGCATCCTATTACGGACGCATCTTTGCAAGAAGCGGCGGTCTCACCGATGCGGTCAAGCAGGCAATGAAAGAACAGAACATAGATTTTGAGATAAAACCCGTTGTGTGTAACGGAGTTGAGGAATGCCGAATGGCGCTTCTCAAGCTGAACAAAGGCGTTCTCGACGGCAACTTCATCGAAGGCATGGTGTGTGTCGGCGGATGCATCGGCGGCGCAGGCTGTCTCACCCACGGAGAGAAGAACAAGGCTGAGGTCGACAAATACGGTCGCGAAGCCTTTGAGAAAAACATCAAAGATGCGGTCTCGGTTCTTAAATAACACAACAAGTGCGTGTCATGTTTTGTGATGCGCACTTGTTGGTTTTATAATGAATAGTGAATGATGAATAATTGAGGTGTCTGCTCCGCAGACGGATCATATAATTTAATTACCACCCGCTGAAACCGACCTGACGCCGCAGGTCGGTTTTGCTTATTTACAGAAATGCAGGAATTTTTAATTTTACTTGCATATTACGGAAAATTGTGGTATCATAAAGATGCTACACAAACTAAATATCAAGAATCAGAGGTATTTTTGTCTTTAGGGGAAATATGCTCTTTTTCGCCATAACTATTTTTGGATTTTGGTAAAAACACAGACTCTGCTAAATGGTTATGGTTTGCCCTGATTCGATTTAGTTTGTGTAGCAACAAATGGAGTTGTGTGTTTTTCGGTGCGTAGCTCCATTTGGGGCTACGCATTTTTTGTTTTAGGGAGGAGGGAGTAAAAAGTGTTTTTGTATAACCCCAAAAGGCACACTCTTCATATCAAAGGATATTGCCAACATACAAAAGGGTCATGTGCTGAATACAGTGTGTTTGAGACCGAAGATGAAGCACTTGCCTATGATGGTCGCGCAGTCAGTATGTGTAAGCTGTGTCAAAAGAAAAGAGAAAAAATTATGGAGGAGAAAAAATGAAAAAAGTATTAGCAATAATTTTAGTTTTTGCAATGTGTTTGTCTTTGTGTGCATGTGGCGTGGATAAGACCGCGGTGGATCATGAACTGCAGGGTAAGTGGACAATCGCATCCGGTATTGGCGTTTATGTGTTTAACGACGGCCGCTTTTCCTGCACGACGATTGTTGACACAAGAAGCGGCAGCTATGAGATTTCTGGTAGAAAGATCAAGCTGAATTATGACAACGGGGTCAACAGTAAACTTTCGTATTCGTTCAATGATGGCGTTCTGTCCATTGAGAACCTTACAAAGAAAGGATAAGGTGAGGCACAAATGACTAAAAAGAATGCAAGCTTACTTTCTATGATTTCCCTGTTTGTGTATTGCATATTTTCTTTTATGCCCTGCATCGTCACGGTAACTTATTGGAAAGCCAGTACCCCAGGTGTCGGAATCTATTCCAGTGTCTGGTCGGAACTGCGAGGAGTTTTTGGGGAAGGAACCATAGTTTGGGCAGTTGTCCTGCTGGTGATCGCAGTTGTTGGCATTGTTGCTATGGCTTGCCACTATGCCGGCAAGGAGATACCCTATCTCAAGTATGCATCATTTGCACCGGCGGCTACGGGCGTTGTATTTATCATCCTCTCCATTGTAATAGTGAATGTCACTACCCCAAATGGCACTCCTGCCGGTACGGCGACATTGGGCTACTACGGATATTTTGCCTATGAATTTGCGTGGGGATATTATCTTGCGGCTGCACTTGTGCTTGTAGGATGCGTTTTCGGATATCTTGTGGCATTTGGGCAAGTGAAAGACGAAGAACCCGTGAAGAATGTTGGAGATTCCGCTAAGAAAGTCCTGCAGCTTAAAGAGTTGATGGATGCTGGGGCTATTACCCAGGAAGAATTTGAGCAGAAGAAAAAAGAGTTGCTTGGATTATAAACTGACATCCGTTGTAACCGGTATTTTCTTTATGTTCGTTGGTGGATTGGAAATTAGTATTACACTTCTGCTGAATGACATTAAGAAAATATTTGGCAAAGAGAATGTTGAGCCTGTGACAAATATTGATGACGACGAAAATCAAAATGAATAGTCAGAAATAAAGGGAGCCTCGGCTCCCTTTATTTTTTTAATATTAGCCGCAGAATCATTGACTTGCACGAATAACC
>JAFSHJ010000070.1 GCA_017440425.1 Oscillospiraceae bacterium
AGCTTTCTGCCCTCAACCAATCTGTGCACATCGTATCCGTGACCTATTCGCATATTGCTTTTCTCCTTTTGACTATTGCTTCCGCTATCAGGACATCCTCGGGGGTGGTGAGCTTCAGGTTTTCGTAGCCGTCAAACTCCATATACACACGCTGACCCACAGCTTCCACCAGCTGGCAGTCGTCGGTGTAATCCTTGCCGTTATCTGCGGCATTCTGCATTGCCTTGCGGTAGAGCTTTGCCTCAAATATCTGTGGAGTGTGCACCGCCCAAAGCAGCGAGCGGTCGATGGTTTTTTCGATGATGTTGTCGCTGTCCACCTGCTTGATGGTGTCTTTCACCTTTGAACCCAGCGCTGCTGCACCGTATTTCACCGCCGATGCGATGCAGGCGGATATCTGTGCAGGTGTGACCAGGGGGCGTGCGCCGTCGTGAATGGCAATGTAATCGCTGTTTTCGCTGACAGCTGCAAGTCCGTTTATAACGGAACCCTGACGGGTATCGGCACCTTCCACCAGCTTTATGGGTTTGGAGAAGCCCGCTTCGCTGAACAGTTTCTCAAAAACGGAGATCTTTTCCGCACGGGTGACGATCACCATCTCGTTGATATCGGGGCAATTTTCAAATGCTGCTACCGACATAACTACCGTTGGCACACCTTCGATGGGAATGAGCAGCTTATCGTCTCCCATTCGCCGGGAGCTGCCCGCCGCCGCTATTATCGCCGACACAAACACGCTAACACATCCTTAAACATTGTTTCGCTTTATACTTTCTTTATTTTACCCTATTTTCCCTTTTATTGCAATGCATTTTGACAAAATCCTGCTTTTATCAGTTCATTGGATGCTGTCTGCCTGCGTGATCGATGGTGTAATTTTCAAGATAGATAAGCTCGGACACGGGAACGAGCTCAAAACCATCGGCGGTGAGCTTCTCCAGAATGGCTGGAAGTGCTTCTGCGGTGTGGTCTGCGCCGCTGTGCAGCAGGATGATATCGCCGCTCTTTGTCTTTGACGTGACCCGCTCAAAAATCTCTTCTGCGGTGAGTCCCTTCCAATCTATGCTGTCAACGCTCCATTGAACTGTGTAGTATCCCATCTCTTTTGCCGTTTTGATGAGGGTGTTGCTGTATGCTCCCGACGGCGGACGAAACAGCAGCGGTTTATCCCCCGTGACCGCCGCTATCTTTTCGGCACAGCCGTCCAGTTCTTCCGCTATCTCTGCTTCATTCAGCACGCTCATATCCGGGTGGGTGTCGGAGTGGCTGCCTATCTCCTGCCCCGCATCGTATATCTTTTTTAGAGAATCCGGACAGCGGCTGCACCACTCTCCCACCACGAAAAAGGTGGCTTTGGCGTTATATTTTTCAAGCGTATTTAAAATTTGCGGAATATCCTCATCCTCCCAGGCACAGTTTATGCCAAGCGCCACCGCCTTGCGCTGTGTTTCCACCGAATAGATCGGAACGAGCCGCTCTCCCGAAACGATTTGGCTGATATCCATTCCCAGTGACCACAGAGCCCACACTATCAGCGCTATTGCAGCTGCAAAGACCATCACAAGCAAAACCGCTTTTTTAAAGCTGAGTGTCTTGTATATCATCTGCCATGCCTCCTTGCCGTTTTATATAATTTATATCACGGCCCGGGCGGTTTAATTCCTGCAAAAAAATTAAAGCCACCGCAAAACCGATGGCTTTAATCCATATTGTTAAGATGTTATGCTTTTCCTGAGTTTGCTCTGTTGAGCCAGATGCTTGCGATATCTATTGCATTATAGAGACCGTCCTGCTCGCTTCTGCGAACGATTCTGTCCTTTGCATTTTTGGTGATATCGGTAGAGATCATCTGAACGATTATCTTGCCCGACACCTCTGTATCGCCCTGCTTCTTTTTATTTACTATCTGCATCATAACAACATACGGGTCACGCATATTGCCATAATATATGACGTTTCCGCTACGCACGAGAGGTTTATCCTTATACATCAAAAACTTACCGCTGCCAGCATTAACTTCTCTTACTTCTTCACTCATACCATACGCCCCTCTCTTTATAATTATTATTTTTATATTATAACACCAATAGTTTAAACTGTAAACATTACAATTCTTAAATTAACAAAATTATTACATATTAACGAATTATAAACTTTAAATTTTTATACAGCTTACACTATCTTAAGGCACCACTGCGGACAAACCTGCGAACAATATCCGCACAAAACGCATTTTTCCGCATTGCAGACAGCTTTTCCGTTTTCCACACGCATTGCCTTTTGTCCGCACCGTTTCACGCAGTTTCCGCAGCCTTCGCACCAATCCTCCACCAGCAACCGGCGGGATCTTGCTCTTATTTTTGCTGCCGCATCCGCTGCAAGGGCTCCCTTTTCAACTGCCGCCACATTTGCCTGCACCTCTTCGCTTGCCTGCATTCCGATGGCAATGCTGTCCACGCAATCCAGCTTCAGGATATATTCCAGGCATTCCTCCGCTCTTCTGAACAGATTTCCGCCGCCGAATGCTTTCATTGAAAACACCCCGAGCCCCGCATCGTGCGCCGCTTTGATGGCTTCTTCCATCTCTTCTCTCGTTCCGTCGGCTATACCCAGGCCGTCCACGTTTATTATGGGATGCACCACATCCAGCCCTTTTGCCGTTGCCGCTTTTACCGCCGCAACGTGGTGTGTGGAAAGTCCCACCGCTTTGATGATTCCCTTTGCCTTGCACTCATAGAGATAATCCAGCGCTTCGGCATGTCCGCGGAGGGTGTGCTCACTCTCCTGCTCGTGAAGCATAAAGATATCAATATAGTCGCGGTCAAGCTCTCTTCTTGCTTCTTCCACTGCTTCAACTGCCAGTTCTCTGTTATAGGCATAGGTTTTGCTGGAAATTACCAGGTCGTATTTTCCGCTCATTTCCATGGCTCTGCGGATATATCCGTAGGTTTTATACATCTGTGCGGTATCGGTGAAGTTTACGCCTGCGGCTATTGCCTCCGCCAAAACCGCTGCTCCCGCATCGATACTCATCGCCGTTTGGCTGAATGTCAGCGACCCGAAACAAAGGCGCGACACTTCTATCCCACTATTTCCAAGCTTTACATATTCCACTGTGGCTGCCTCCCTGCTGTCGCCGAAATCTAAAACAAAAAGCCGGCAGCACCGGCTCTTTTGCTTCTTTATACCAACACGTTGGTTTTCCTTTATTTTTCCGCACTGAACCAACCCTATAAAAAGGCTTGCTTCAAGCTATTCCGTTCGGTTCAGTTTGCGAGATACGATTTGACCAACACCTGCAAAAGCTCGTCTCTGTCCAGCTTTCTGATAAGGCTTCTGGCATTTCCGTAAGTGGTGATATATGTCGGGTCTTCCGATAAAATATATCCCACGATTTGGTTGATCGGGTTGTATCCCTTCTGTCTGAGGGCATCATACACCGCCGTTAATATTTCTTTTATCTCTCTTTCCTTATCGTCGTGTATGGAGAAAGAAATCGTCGGTTCCTGCATTATCATCACCTCTTTTTTATATTTTACAATATATTTGCTAATCAATCAAGTATATTTTTTAAATTCCTTGATTTTTACCCACACTTTGTACCTTTTGCACCATTTTCACCTATGCCGCCCTCCACCCGCGGAAGCACCGCGGCTCTGCCGTGGTGAAAGATTGCCCCGGCAATCTTTTGGTCAGCGAAGCTGACCACTTCCGCGGGGATCGGGCGGCTGCGTCTTTCACAAAAGCTCACAGTTTTTTGTTCTCCAACAACTGTCGGTCGAGGAATCCCGTCTTCATCAGCGGATCATCCATCTCTTTAAATCTTTGATACAGCTCACGGCGAAGCGCTGCCAAAACCTCGGAATAACCATCCCTGTAAACAAGATTGTTCAGTTCTCCCGGATCTTTTTCCACGTCGTACAGCTCATCGATATCGGCGCAGTTCCATACGTATTTATACTTTTTCGTTCTGATGCATCGCTGTGAGAAAAGTCCGAACTGCTGACCGCTTCCCGATGCAAGGGTAAAGTCGCGCTTACTCTCTCCTTCCCCCGTGAGCATCGGGACCATAGAATATCCGTGCCGCACTCCATCCTTTTCAATTCCGCACAGTTCCTCCACCGTTGGCGGAATATCCAGCATATGCGTGACGAAACCGTCACAGCGAGAACCTGCAGCAATCATTTTTGGCAGGCGCATTATGAGCGGAATGTGCAGCACGTCGTCGTACATAATATAGTGCTTATCCAGCATTCCGCGGGAACCGCACATATCGCCGTGGTCGGAGGTGAATATTACCAGCGTGTTTTCCGCCTGTCCCGATTGCTCCAGCTTATCCAAAACTCTGCCAACGGCATCGTCCACCTGGGAGATACAGCCGTAATACAGCGCAACGGTGCGCTTCCAGTCATCCCACGTCTTATCCTCGTTGCCCCAGCTCACCACTTGCTGGCGGTGGATGTACGGTTTACCCTCCAGCGTATCTACTGAACCGGGCCAAGGTTTGATCTTATCCGGGTCATACATCGTATCGAAGGGTGCGGAAGGTCTGCAGGGCAGGTGCGGCTCGGTGATATCCATACGGATATGCCACGGCTCGCCTGCAAATTCGTCGATAAGCTCGCAGACACGGTCACAACACCAATGGGATTCGCTGTCGCCGTATTCCAATCCGCCTGGATCTCCGAAAAATCCGTGCTTATAGCTCAAGTTCGGATATTTCTCTTTTATCATTGCCTTGTAATCCGAAAGCGGGATGTTGCGCTCAAAACCGAACTGCTCCGGACCGTCCGATTGTGACGAGTGCCATTTGCCCACAAACGCTGTACGGTAACCTGCGCTTTTAAGATTGTCTGTCCAGTAGTGACCGTTTGGTTCAAGGCTGGTTATGGGCATCATATCGTAGTTCCAAAGCGTATTCTGGCTGTTTGCCTCTCTGCCGGAGAGAAGGCACTGCCTTGCAGGGGCACAGACCGGTGCAGGGGTAAAAGCGTTCTCGAAAAAAACGCCCTCCTCGGCAAGGCGGTCAAGATTGGGGGTCTGCACCTCCATCATATTCGCCGCACCAACGCAATCATAACGCAGTTGGTCTGCCATAAGCAATAAAATATTGGGTCTGATCTTGTTATCCATATAAACTCCATAGGGGTTGCCGCAAAACGGCAACCCCTTTTACCATTGATATATTTTACCAGATATATCCCACAGAGCCATGGAGATTCGGCAGCGGCTCGGGACGTACGAGTGCGCCGCCCTCCTCGTAGGAGTTGATGACGGCATAGGTATACTCAAGTGTGGCAAGAGCATCACGGCCGGAGGAACGCAAGTGCTCTTTGGGCACGTTGTTGGTGATGTCCTCAATGAAGGCATCCAAACGGTTCTGGAAGGTGGAGCTGAAATCGGTGATGCCCGTGTTGAAGACTTCAGGCTCGGGCTGAGGCTGACCTGCCTGTGCGCCCGCCCAATAGGTGAGCTTTTCCACACAGTTTTCAATGCAGAACGTACCCTTTGTACCTGCCATCTCAAAGCTCCACCAGCCGCCGAGACCGAAGTTTGCATCGCCGCGCTGAGAGAGGATGTAGCCCACGCTTCCGTTTTCGAAGCGCATATTTACGCCTGCCACAGACAACATAAGGTCGTCGGCAGATTTGCGGACACCGGGTCTGTCACAAAAAGCCTGAATGTGGGTGATCTCGCCGCCAAAGTAGCGCATAATTGAGAACGGATGTGCGAGAAATGCTTTAAGATGGGAATAGGGTCTCTGCCATCTGGGAGAGCCGACTCCGCCGTAGGTCATCTCGCTGCCGTTGAAGCCCATCTTTTGCAGAAGATATACGGGCTGACCGATTTTGCCGTCTGCAATAAGCTGTTTTGCGCGGTCGGCAGGCTCGGTGAAATAGTGGTTGAGGTTGCAGGCGAGATAGAGGTCGTTTTTATAGGCATACTGAACCATCTCGCGTGCCTCGCGGATATCGTTGGAGATGGGTTTCTCCACAAAAACGTGTTTGCCTGCCTGCAGAGCTTCCATTGCAGGCTCGTAGTGCCAGCTTCCGTTTTCAAAGCCCGACGTAGTTACATCAACTACATCCAGACCGATATCGGAGGCAAGCATCTCTTTAAGGCTGTAAAACGCACGGGCGCCGTATTTTTCGGCTGCCTCGTCTGCCTTTTCCTTTACAACGTCGCAGACAGCCACCAGCTCTGCGCCCGGATTGTTCATATAGCATCTTGCGTGTTGATTTCCTATACCGCCCATACCGACGATACCGATTCTTATTGTCATTTTCCTCGCTCCTTTTCGTTTTACTTTGCTCTGAATGAGGTGGGCGAAACACCCACCACCTGTTTGAACTGGCGTGAAAAAACCGATGTGTCGCAAAATCCGAGCTGCTCTGCAACTTCGGCTACCGTGAGCTCGCTGGTCTTCAACAGCTCCATCGCCTTTGCCATTCGGAAATTCCGGCAATATTCCGCCGGACCTACGCCAACTAATTTTTTAAACTGTTTGGACATATAGTCGGGCGACATTCCTACTGTATCGGCAATATCTTTCACCGAAATATCGTTTGCGTAGTTTGTCTCTATATATTGCAGTGCTTTGCTTATTTTGGTGAAGTTTACGCCGGTATCGCTGCTCGAATCGCTTTTGTCGTTTGCCATTCTCAGGTAGTTTACCAGGAACTCCGTCATCAGGCCTTTTATCTTTATCTTCCAGCCTGTTTTCCGCTTTTCCCTCTCCATTATAACTTTTTCTATGAGGGAAATTATCTCCTGCTTTTCTTTAAGCGACATATGGAGCTTGACAAAACCTTGTTTTTTCTCTCCAAATATACATTCTGCTCCCGAAAGTGATTTGAAAATTTTTAAATCTTCACACAAAAAGCTTTCGAAAAACAAAATGTTATAGATGTGCACCTGATGGAGGTTTATATACGCATGGGGTTCTCCGGGTTTTACCAAAAAGATATCTCCGCCGGTCAAAATAGTGGGAACGCCGTTGCAGATGTGCATTGAAAAGCCATTATCCACTATCACTATTTCATAAAAATCGTGTTTGTGAAACGCAACCTTATCATAGTGCTCGGCTTTGGTTATCAACACCGGAAAAGAAATGTTTTTCTCGTTTGTATACAACTCTTCCAGCGTACTGTTAAATAATCCTTTTATCTCTTTGTGCCATGGAATATCATCTTCTGCCACAATTTCAAAATTAAGTTCCGATTCCTCTTCGAGGAGCTGTTCTTCGCTCATCTCTTCACCACCTTCATAATGCCCGGCAGTTTACTCGGTGATATCTGCCACCTTAACCGGTCTGCCCGTTTTGTGAGACTGTATCATTGCGTGAATCACACGGCTTGCTTCCAGTCCGTCTGCGCCGGAACCGTCGATATCCTCGGGTGCAACGCCTGCGGCAACTTCATCCACAAAGTGGTGTATTCTGTCTTCAAAGGTATCGAAAAACTCTTTGAAGCGCTCGCCGCCGAATACCGGATTGGTGTAAACCTCTTTCATGAGAGATTCTGCAGGATAGAGGGTGGCCTGACGCCACATATCCTCGAAAACAAACCTGCCGTTAACGCCAGCAACCTCGCAGCGCTCCATTGGGTGTCCCCTTCCGATATCGTAGGAACTTGTGAGCGTGCCTATTGCTCCGTTTTTGAACTTTACGTTGGTTGTCTGCACCGACCAGATATCGCGTCCCGTTGCTTTTTTGGCAAAGGTATAAACCTCCTCGATATCGCCGCCGTAGTGCCTCATTATATCCACGCTGTGGGGGTTGAGCGCCTTGAAATGATAATATTCCGTATCAAATTTCGGCTCGAATCTGCCGATCCACAGCTCCATATTCACAAACAGCAGTTCGCCAATGCGACCGTCTCTCTGCCATTTGTCCGCAGCTCTTGCCGCAGGTGTGAAGCGGTGGTTGAGATCGAGGGCAAAGCGTCTTCCCAGCGCTTTGGCGGTATCCACCATCTCCTTGCCCTTTCGCAGGTCGTTGCAGATGGGTTTTTCGCAGATGACGTCCGCACCCGCTCTCAATGCCTGAAGGGTGGGCTGATAGTGATCGGAGGAATATTCAAATCCGCCGGTGGAAACGCTGACGATATCGGGTTTTATCTCGTCCAGCATCTGCTGTGCATCAAGATAATATGGAACGCCGTATTTTTCGGATGCGGCTTTTGCTCTGTCCAGACGGATATCGCAGACTGCGGCAAGCTCTGCCTTATCAGAGGAGATATACGATCTTGCGTGGTTGTTTCCGATATGACCCATTCCTATGACACAAGCTTTTAACATTTAAACTCACCTTGAATTCTGTTTTTATTCAAATTATTTGCCCTGAAGTCTTTTTGCCTGCTCGGGATCACCGATGTGCATGGAGTTATATGCCTCATCGGAGCTCTCAAAGAAGTGTCCGAAGCCGTTCCAGTTGGTGTTGGTATAGATGGGGTTCTGACGTCCCACCTCTTTTTCGCGCTTTGCAATGTGAGCCAGCATACGGTTTTTGAGCATCTCAACCACTTCAGGCTCCTCATCTGCCAGGTTGTGCAGCTCTTCGGGATCCTTGATAAGGTTATAGAGCTCAACCTCCGGTTTATAGTGCACGTCCGGCTCGAGGGCAATGAACAGCTTCCACTCGGGGGTGCGCCAGCCGTGTTTGCGCTGCCATGTGCACTCGGTGATGTACATTTCCGGCTCCTGCTCTATCTTTTCGCCGTAGACTGCAGGCATAAGGTTGCGTCCGTCAAAGCTGATGCCGCTGTCGATGCCGAGAATATCGAGGATGGTGGGCATAACATCCTTGAGCTGGCAGATATCGGGAACTCTTACTCCGCCAGGGAGCTTGCCCTTGAAGCGAAGGGCGAAGGGTACCACCAGCGTACACTCATAGAGGCCGTGGTGATCGTAATAACAATCGTGCTCATCAAGAGTTTCACCGTGGTCGGAGGTGAAGACAACGAGTGTCTCCTCTTCCAGGCCGAGCTGCTCCAGCTTGCAAAGGATCTGGCTGATGCAGGCATCCATATATGCAACTTCGCCGTCATACTGGGCGTTGATATACTCTGCGGAGGTGCACTTGGGCGGGAACCATGTGCCGAAATAATCGCAGAAGGGTTTGAAGGCATACAGCTCATCCAAAGAATGGTTATCGGGATCGAACTCATCTCCCTGGAAGAACATTCTGTCGTAGGGTGCAGGCGGAATATAGGGAGAGTGGGGATCCATATGACGCAGCATCATAAAGAAGGGTTTATCCTGCTTGGAGAGTTCTTCCATGCGGGGGATGACCACATCGTTAAGGCTCTCTGCCTTGCGGAGAGGACGGCTCTCCCAATCGCCCCAGCTCACTTTATAGTCAAGATATTCATCAAAACCGCGGTTAGATGCATTGTCGTTTTCCTTACCGAAACCGACACAGACGGTGTGATAGCCGTTCTCGCGGAGCACTTCTGCCATTGTCTTTACTCCGTCGTGCATCTTTCCCTCGTGGCGAAGCGCAACCACGTCGGTGGAGAAGCAATCCATACCGGTGAACATGGATGCGTAGCCGGGTGTGGTGGGAATTGACGGGCTGAAGCAGTTTTCAAAGACGACGCCGTCCTTGAGATAGTTATCCATATGGGGGGTGGTGAGTTTATTATAGCCGTAAAGGCTCATATGGTTACGGCGAAGGCTGTCTATTCCGAAAAACAACACGTTAGGTTTTTTGCTCATTTTGATTTCCTCCCTGTTTTATTTATCTTTTACAATTTATCTTGCACCCAGTTTTTTGAGGCAGGCTTTCATATATCCGCAGCTTTCGGCAGCGATCACTGCTGCATGAAGCATATCCTGCTCTCTGCCGATGACCTCAAGATCAACGGGACCGTCGTAGCCTGCATCTACCATTGCTTTGAAATAGCCATAGAGATCGATGTCTCCGCGTCCGCATGCCTGCATTGCAGGTTCTCCGGGAGAGGGGCCTTCTCCCTTGCAATCGCGGATGTGGATGTGCTTAACTCTTGAGATAACTGCAGGCAGAGCCTCCTCCGGCTTTTCTCCTGCGCGCCAAATGTGGCTGGGATCCATATCTATACCAAAAGAAGCGTTGGGGATGGCTCCCATCATACGAAGAGTTGTGGGAGTGTTATATATTGCGGCATTGACGTGTGCCTTGCAGCAAAGTGTTACACCGAACTGTGCGGCATCCTCCGCTCTTGCGGCGATGGTCTCAATGCTTTTAACAACGTCCTCCTCCACATCGGACTTTCCTCCGGGACCGATATTGATAACAGGGATTCCGATCTCTGCGCCTGCCTCAAAAGCTTTGAGCAGGCGGTCACGATCCTGCGATGCAACCTCCATTGCCAGCAGCTCAAGCTGATACTGCTCTGCAATGGCTTTTATCTCGCCCTTTACAGCTTTCCACTCTTCAACCGGAAGGTGCTCGCACATACCTTTGATAGCACTGAGCTCCATTCCGTCGAAACCTGCGGCTTTGATCGCCTTTGCCGCCTCGCGCAGAGAGTAACCGCTGAACAATACTGTATTCACACCAAGTTTTATCATACACATTCATCTCCTGTTTTACTTTTAAGTTTTAGCTTTTTCTAAAACTCCTTGATTTTATTATATACTCCGTTTTTTCTTTTTTCAATCATTTTGACAATTCAAATTCAAATTATGACGTTTTTTGCAAAATACCCTATTTCCCCGATATTTTTTACTCTGTTTTTCTTTATTTTCTCACCAGTCAATTCTTCTCTTGACAGATTGTTTTGAGCAGAGTTAAAATAATATAAACAGCACTGTATTCACATGAAAGGATCGTTTGCTTGGCAAACTGCTCGGTGACAGCTTACTATGGACAACATTCTATTCTCTTTCGGCGTGGTTATGCCGCTGTTTTTGACCATGGTCATCGGCTTTGGGATAAAACAGTTCAAGCTTGCGGATGCTCACTTTTTCTCGGTTGCAAACAACGTTTGCTTCAAGGTGCTTCTGCCGCTGATGATCTTTAACAACCTCTACACCAGCAACATTGAAGATATCTTCGACATCAAGCTGATCGTTTTCTGCGTTGTTTCTGTTATTGCGCTGACACTTCTATGTCTGCTTATCGTTCCCATCTTTGTTAAAGAGAATGCCAAGCGCGGTGTTATGGTTCAGGGTATGTTCCGTTCCAACTACCTCCTCTACGGTCTTCCCCTTATAACCGAGCTTTCCGATTCCGCCGGTGTTGCCATTCTCTCCATGCTCATTGTCATAATCATCCCTGTGTTCAACGTGCTGGCGGTCGTTGTGCTTGCCCTCTTCCAATCCGAAGGCAACAAGCGTCCTTCTGCCAAAACCATAATCAAAAACATTTTCAAAAACCCGCTCATTATCGGCTCTATTATTGCTGTTGCCGCTTTCCTGCTTAAAATTCAGCTTCCCGTCTTTTTGGAAAAAACCATCTCCAGCGTTGCATCCATTGCGACTCCGCTCTCACTGATCATTCTCGGCGGCGAATTCAACTTTAAAAACGTGGGGCACACGCTCAAACACACAGCTATCACCCTTTTTGTGCGACTGATCGCTGCTCCTGCCGTGATAATCTTCCTCGCAATACAGTTTGGTTTCTCCGGCGCTTCGCTCTGCGTTATCCTCACTCTTTTTGCCTGCCCCGTGGCGGTCTCCAGCTACGTTATGGCTAAAAACAGCGGCGGTGACTGTGACCTCGCCGTTAACCTTGTGGTTTTCTCCACCCTCTTTTCTTCTGTCACCATCTTCTTCTTTGTTCTGATCCTCCGTTCGCTCGGTTATATTTGATCCCCGGATCTTTGCTGTATCCCTCGAATGCACTCTATGCCGCCCGCCGCATACCCGAGGGAGCGCCGCGTAAAACGCGGCAAAGGGCTCGCCCCGAGCCCTTCGTCACCGCAGGTGACGGCTCCCTCGGGCATGTGGGGGGCGGCTTTTCAATATCCTCACCTAAAAACGAAGCCAAAAAGCCATACCTCTAAACAGCATTCACGCAAAACAAAATGCGCCTATGTCTTTCGGACACAAGCGCATTTATTTTATGCTTTTTTAATTAGCCGAAGAGTTTGATAAGGAATCCGGCAGCAATAGCAGAGCCTATAACACCTGCCACGTTGGGACCCATTGCGTGCATCAGCAGATAGTTGTTGGGGTTTGCCTCCTGACCAACCTTCTGGGAAACACGAGCCGCCATGGGAACTGCGGAAACACCTGCAGAACCGATGAGGGGGTTGATCTTTCCGCCGGAGAGCTTATACATGATCTTTCCGACCAACAGACCGCCGATGGTGGAGAACGCAAATGCAGTGAGACCGAGAACGACTATCTTGATGGTTTCAAGGGTGAGGAATCGGTCTGCAACGGTGGTTGCACCGACGGAGATGCCGAGGAAGATGGTTACGATGTTCATAAGAGCATTCTGTGCGGTATCGGAGAGGCGGTCGGTGAGACCTGTCTCGCGCCAAAGATTACCCAGCATCAGACAGCCGATAAGGGGTGCTGTGGAGGGCAGCAGCAGAATGACAACTGCGGAAACGATGATGGGGAACAGAATTTTTTCGGTTTTTGTAACGGTGCGGGTCTGTTCCATCTTTACGCTGCGCTCTTTCTCTGTGGTGAGCAGCTTCATAATAGGCGGCTGTATCATTGGGATGAGCGCCATATATGAATATGCAGCGATGGCTATCGGTCCCAGCAATTCGGGAGCAAGCAGGGTCGTTGTAAGTATTGCTGTAGGACCGTCTGCACCGCCGATGATGCCGATTGCCGCAGCCTGATTGCCTGTGAAGCCAAGCAGAATTGCACCGAAAAATGCAAAGAAC
>JAFSHJ010000071.1 GCA_017440425.1 Oscillospiraceae bacterium
ATTTTTCGGCAAGCTCGGTGCAGTCAATGCCGCCAATGGTGAGATTGCCTTTTGCATTTACATCAATGTTGTCAGATACGAACATTTTAGTACCTACTTTCGTATAAATGGATATTAAATATACAAATAGTATATAATTTCTTAATCTTCGAGTACTTCCGACAGAATCTCTTTAAGTTCGGGAATGCCTTCGCCGGTCTCGGAGCTTGCCACAACGTAGGTGATATCTTCAAAGCAGGGGATCTCATTTGCAAAACCTTCCATGCGTTCGGCACGCTGACGGGCAGAGAGCTTGTCTGCTTTTGTGAAGACGATTATCATGGGGAACTCGTCTTCGATGAGATAGTTTATCATGTTGATATCGTCTTTGGAGGGGGCGTGGCGGATATCGATGAGCTGAACTATCAGTCGGATATCTCTGTCGGAGCTGAGGTAGGTGCCGATAAGCTTGTTCCAGCGATCCTTTTCCGCTTTGGATACTTTAGCGTAGCCGTAGCCGGGGAGATCCACAACTCTGGCGGTGCCGTCGGTGAAAAAGTTGATGGTGGCGGTTTTGCCGGGGGTGGCACTTACTCTGGCAAGATTTTTGCGGGAGAAAAGCCGGTTGATGAGGGATGATTTTCCCACGTTGGAGCGACCCGAAACGGCAATTTCAGGCATATCGGATTCGGGAAGCTGGGATACGTTTCCGAAAGAGGTCTCGAACTGTGTTTTAGCAAAATCCATGGTGTTTCTCCGTTTCGGTTTATTGTGTGAGGGAGGTGGAGGTCTCGGATCTGTCCATCACGGGGATGGCGGTCATCTCGTTGATGGTGACGGATTTGGGCTGAGGATATTCTTTGAGAGCGATCTTCAGCACCTCGTCAATGTTGTCCACGGGGATAAATTTGATGGCAGAGAGCACCTCTTCATCAATTTCGGCAAGGTCGGGTTCGTTGTCTTTGGGGATGATGACGGTGGAAACACCTGCGCGGTAAGCCGCCATAGCCTTTTCTTTAAGTCCGCCGATGGGGAGAACTCTTCCGCGGAGAGAAATCTCACCTGTCATGGCAACGGTTCTGTCAACGGCAATGCCGGTGAGTGCAGAAACGAGAGCAGTTGTCATTGTAACGCCTGCGGAGGGACCGTCCTTGGGCACGGCGCCTTCGGGAGCGTGGATATGTATGTCGCGGTTTTTGTAGAAATCGCTGTCGATGCCGTATTTGGCGCTGAGTGTGCGCACAAGGCTCACGCAGATGCGGGCAGATTCCTTCATAACGTCGCCAAGGGAACCGGTGAGCTCAATTTTGCCGCTGCCCGGCATGGTAGCCAGTTCGATCTGCAGCATCTCTCCGCCAACAGAGGTCCAGGCAAGACCGTTTACCAGGCCGACACAGTCGTCCTTCTCAATGAAATCGGGACGGTATTTCTTGGGGCCGAGGTAATCGCCGATGTTTGCGGCGGTGATCTTAACTGCTTTGGTCTCCTTTGCAACGATCTGCTTTGCAGCCTTGCGGCAGAGGGAGGCAACGGTGCGCTCCGCCTCACGGACACCTGCTTCACGGGTGTAGAAATCCAAAATTGAATAGATAGCATCAGCTGTGAGCTTGAAGGTGCGGGTGTTGAGTCCGTGGCGCTTGCTCTGCTTGGAGATGAGAAAATCGTGAACGATGTGGAATTTTTCCTCTCTTGTGTAGCTGGAGAGATGAATGATCTCCATTCTGTCCAGCAGCGGAGCGGGGATGGTATCCATATTGTTGGCGGTTGCAATAAACAGCACGTTGGAAAGATCAAAGGGGATCTCGATATAGTGGTCGCGGAAAGCCACGTTCTGCTCGGGGTCAAGCACCTCAAGCATGGCAGATGCGGGATCGCCGCGGAAATCGTTGCCCATCTTGTCTATCTCATCCAGCAGAATGAGGGGATTTTTGGAGCCTGCCAGTTTAACGGCATTTATAATTCTGCCGGGCATTGCACCAACATAGGTTTTGCGGTGACCGCGGATATCCGCTTCATCACGCACGCCGCCAAGGGAGAGACGGGTATATTTGCGTCCCATGGCTGCGGCGATGGATTTTGCAACGGAGGTTTTGCCCACTCCGGGAGGTCCGACGAGGCAGATTATCTGTCCCTTAATGTCGGGTGCGAGCTTGCGCACGGCAAGCAGCTCAAGAATGCGCTCCTTAACCTTTTTCAGTCCGTAGTGGTCCTTATCCAGCTGCTTTTTGGATTTTGCAATGTCGATTTTGTCAACGGTGGAGGTGTTCCAGGGCAGCTCAAGGCAGGTGTCGAGATAACCTCTCACAACGCTTGCCTCCTGAGAACTGCCGGGCATTTTACCCAGCTTATCCACCTCTTTGAGCAGCTTTTCGGCGGCTTCATCGGAGAGATTCAGCTTTGCGATCTTCTTTTTGTAGTTTTCCAGCTCGTCCATGGGACTTTCGCTGTCGCCGAGCTCCTCAGAGATTATCTTCATCTGCTCACGCAGGAAATATTCACGCTGATTTTTGTCTATCTGATCCTTCACGCGGTCGAAGATCTCATTCTCCACAGAGAGGATGGATATCTCGTTTTCCAGAATATCGTTGAGTATCTCCAGGCGGCGGGTGGGGTTGGATTGCTCAAGCACCTGCTGTTTATCCTCAACGGAAAGGTTGAGGTTGCAGGCAACCATTTCTGCCAGCTCAACGGGCTCTTCGCAGGAGATAATGTTTATCAGCAGCTCTCTGGGCATACGGGGAACGAGAGCGCTGTAATCCTGCACCTGAGATTTTACGGTGCGCATAAGTGCGCTGGAGAGAACGGTTTTTTCAATTTTAAGCTTTTTAAGGGGATGAGGCTCTACGAGTGCCTCAAAATAGGGGCCGTCGTTGTAAAACTCAACGGTTTTTGCGCGGTAAAGACCCTCCACAAGCACACGGACTGTGTCGCCGGTGGTGCGGAGTATCTGTTTCACCTCTGCAACAACGCCAACCTTATAGAGCAGGTCGGGACCGGGATCGTCGGTGACAAGGTCTTTCTGCGCAACAAGGAACACCTTTTGGTCGTGCTTGACCACGGTGTTGAGAGCGAGCAGAGACTTTTTGCGTCCCACGTCAAAGTTGAGCACCATCTTGGGGAACATGACCAATCCGCGCAGACCGATGGCGGGCAGCCTTACCGTATTGGTTTCACGGTCGGCAGAGTTGGCATCTTTGATTTTTATGTCAATTACCTTGGTGGCTAAAGGGGTTTTTGAAGAGTTTTTAGTCGCCATAATTTCCTCCGTGCTCCGCAAAGTGTTTTACAGCGGAGCTTCAAAAACTATTTTAATATATATATCAAAAAAAATCTACCTGTTTTCGTAATTTAAAAGTTAAAAATTAAACCCATTTATGTTAACAGCAGGGAAAGCAGCAATTAGTTGGGAAAAATTAAGGGGCGTCAAAGACGCCCCTTGAATTTTCAGGACACAGAGCTTCGGCGAGCTCTGACAGGTTTTTTAGCCGGAATGCAGAGGGTGGAGGGTTTTCTCTCCTCGTTGATGACAAATTCCGGTTTTTCACCGTCTGTTACATAACCCTTGTCGATGATGATCTTCTCAATGGTATGGTCAGAAGGAGCGTCGTACATAACATCGGTAAGGGTCTCTTCCATGATGGAACGAAGTCCGCGGGCGCCGGTTTTGCTCTCAATTGCTTTTGAGGCAACGGCGGTAAGCGCATCTTCTGTAAATTCAAGTTCAATACCGTCCAGCTCAAAGAGCTTGGAGTACTGTTTAAGAATAGCGTTTTTGGGCTTGTGAAGAATGGTCACAAGTGTTTCAACATCCAGCGGATCGAGGGTGGTGATAACTGGGATACGTCCGATGAGCTCGGGGATAAGTCCGTATTTGACAAGGTCGTGGGATGTGACCTGGCGGAGGAGCTCTCCCGTCTCGGCAGAGTTGCTCTCACGGATCTCGGAGCCAAAGCCGATGGAGGACTTATCGGTGCGCTTCTCAATTATCTTTTCGATGCCGTCAAAAGCACCGCCGCAGATAAAGAGGATGTTGGAAGTATTAATTTGAATAAATTCCTGCTGGGGATGCTTGCGTCCGCCGGAGGGAGGAACGTTTGCAACGGTACCCTCAAGAATTTTAAGCAAAGCCTGCTGAACGCCCTCACCGCTTACATCGCGGGTGATGGAGACGTTTTCGGATTTGCGTGCAATTTTGTCTATCTCATCAATATAGATGATGCCCATTTAGGCGCGCTCAATGTCATAATCGGCGGCCTGAATAAGGCGGAGAAGAATGTTCTCAACGTCTTCGCCCACATAGCCTGCCTCGGTGAGGGTGGTGGCATCGGTGATGGCGATGGGAACATTGAGCAGGGAGGCAAGGGTCTGGGCAAGATAGGTTTTACCGACGCCGGTGGGACCGAGAAGGAGCACGTTGCTCTTCTGGAGCTCAACATCGCCGGTGCCGCCGAAGCAGACACGCTTATAATGGTTGTAAACCGCAACAGCAAGTCTGATCTTTGCCGCATTCTGGCCTATAACATATTCATCCAGCTTTTCTTTGATCTCGTGAGGCTTGGGGATCACAAAATCGGAAGCGGGATCTTTTGTCTGAGGACGGCGGTGAGCGGGAAGCTCACCGTCATCGATTATTGTTTTGCAAAGCTCAACGCATTCGTTGCATATACAAACTCCGGGACCTGCCACCATTCTGGAGACTTCTTCCTGAGTCTTGCCGCAGAATGAGCAGGTGAGAGATCTTGTATCGTCGTTTCTGGACATAGAAACCTCCGGAAAAATTATCTGCTGGTGATTACTTGGTCGATCAAACCGTAGCTGCAGGCTTCCTCTGCAGACATAAAGTTGTCGCGGTCGGTGTCGCGCTCAATAATTTCGAGCGGCTTTCCGGTGTTTTCGGCAAGGATACGGTTGAGTTTATCGCGGGTGCGGAGAATGTGGTCGGCCTGGATCTTGATATCGGAAGCCTGACCCTGAGCACCGCCGAGAGGCTGGTGGATCATTATCTCGGAGTTGGGCAGAGCAAAACGCTTGCCCTTTGCACCTGCGGAGAGAAGGAATGCGCCCATAGATGCAGCCATACCGATGCAGATGGTGGAAACATCGGGTTTGATATACTGCATTGTATCGTAAATTGCAAGACCTGCGGAAACAGATCCGCCGGGGCTGTTGATGTAAAGATGGATGGTCTTCTCGGGGTCCTGTCCCTCGAGGTAAAGAAGCTGTGCGACCACCAGGCTGGCGGAGACATCGTTGACCTCTTCACAAAGCATAATTATTCTGTCGTTAAGCAGACGGGAATAGATATCGTAGGAGCGCTCTCCTCTGTTGGTCTGCTCAATTACTACCGGTACAAGACTCATGATATTACCTCCAAAAGTGATAGATTATTCCTCAGAAGCGGGCTCCTCTGCCTTTGTCTCTTCAAGGGAATCAACAACTGTGATAACAGCGTTGTCACGGACAAACTGAACAGCCTTGCTTACTGTAGCATCAGCCTTCATGTCTTCTGCGGGAACGTATTTCTTAAGATCTTCGGCTGTGAGGTTGTAAGATTCAGCAGCCTTCTTGTATTCTTCCTCAAGCTCCTCATCGGTGAGTTCAATGTTTTCAGCCTTTACGATGCCTTCGAGAGCAAGACGGGTCTTAACCTGACGGTCAGCCTGCTCACGGAAGTTAGCGCGGAGGGAATCCATATCCATTCCGGTGTACTGGAGATAGAGGTCCAGGTTGATGCCCTGGGAGGACATACGGTATTCGAAATCGCGAACCATCTCGTCAACGCGGTTGGTGAACATAACTTCGGGGATCTCAGCCTCGAGGCCTGCGATAACAGCATCGATAAGTTTAGCTTCAACTTCGTTTTCGGATTCGGTGTTGAGGCGATCCTGGATCTTCTTTGCAACGTCTTCACGGAGCTCGGCAAGAGTCTCGAACTCACTTACGTCCTTTGCAAACTCGTCATCAAGCTCAGGAAGCTCACGCTTCTCGATCTTGTGGAGCTTTACCTTGAATACGCTTGCCTTGCCTGCCAGCTCTTCTGCCTGATACTCTTCGGGGAAGGTTACGTTTACATCAAACTCATCACCGGTATTATGCCCAACAATCTGGTCTTCAAATCCGGGAATGAACTGGTTGGAGCCGAGGGTGAGGGAATAATTTTCGCCCTTGCCGCCTTCGAATGCAACGCCGTCAACAAAACCTTCAAAGTCGATCTTGGTGATGTCGCCGTTTTCAGCAGCTCTGTCTTCAACTGTGATGATGCGTGCATTGCGCTCGCGCATACGCTGGATATCAGCATCGATATCTTCGTCAGCAACCTTGCGGTCAAGCTTTTTAACTTCAATGCCCTTGTAGCCGGAAACAGCAACTTCGGGTTTAGTGGTAACGACAGCCTTAAAGGTGAAACCGTCCTTGCCAACTTCGGTAACTTCGATGTCAGCTCTGTCAACGGGGGTAAGTCCGGATTCAACAATAGCTTCGGAATATGCCTGGGGATAGAGAGCGTTTACGGCATCTTCATAAAATACGCCTTCGCCGTATACCTTCTCGATAAACTTGCGGGGAGCCTTGCCCTTGCGGAAGCCGGGAACCTGGATCTGCTTTGCATTCTTTTTGAAAGCCTGCTGCAGTCCGTTTTCAAATTCCTCAGCGCCTACAACGATCTCGAGCTCGTACTTGTTTGTCTCAAGCTTGTTAACAGATTTCAAATTCATTTTACGACCATACCTTTCGATAATCCGGCGGGAGAATATGATCCCGTCAAATTTATTAGTATTGTAATTGCTAAAAGAGGGTAAACCCCTCCAAGCATAAATCTACATTATAATATAATACCATAGCTTTGGGAAAAATGCTATAGTTAATAATACAATTTTTAAATATTTATTCTATCAGCAAAGGTCTAAATTTTACAAAATCGGCAGAAATGAGCGTGAATCTCGTGCCATATCTCTCCGCATTAAAAGCAAAGCGGCAGGCATCGGAGTGGAGATGCCCGTAGTAGCAGCGGCGGATGCCGTGTTTTTTGATTATCTCAATGATCTCTTCCGATTCATCGTTGGCAAAAATGGGTGGATAGTGTAGGATAACGACCTTTTCGCCGCCCAGCTCATCGGCTGCCTTAATGGAAGCCTCAAGACGACCTGCCTCACGCAGAGTCACCTTTTTGTCGGCGGGTTTGCCGTCCTCCAGCATCCAGCCGCGGGTGCCGCAGACAGTGATATCTCCAACGCGTACGGCATTGTTGTGGAGAATGTTGAGTGTGGTGAGCTTATTTTCCGCAAAAAACCTATCCATTTTGGATTTTGTCGTCCACCAGTAATCGTGGTTGCCTTTGAGCAAAAACTTTGTGCCGGGGAGTTGGTTGATAAACTTAAGATCCGGCAGGGATTCCTCAAGGCTCATTCCCCAGGAGCTGTCGCCTGCAAGAATGACGGTGTCCTCGGGTTTGATCAGACTATTCCAATTTTCTTCCAATTTTTGCACATATTCCGACCAGCCGCGGAATTTTTCCATCGACTTGTCGCCTTCAACAGAGAGGTGAAGGTCGCCGATAACGAAAAGAGACATGGAATATAACCTTTCTTTTCAAGTAATAAAATGCGTGTCTGCCGCAGATAATAAAATTGCTCGGCAGCAGCAAACCGTTGCCGCTGCGGGCAGCAAGATGAAAAGGAGTTGCTGAAAATGAACTGTAAAAGCAATTGTGAGCATATAAACGGAATAAACTGCAGCGTGGAAAACTGCAAATATAACCAAAAGGGCTGCTACTGCACCGCAAAGGAGATCCACGTTGGTCCCGGCTGTGCATCCTGCAGTTCGGATACCGTTTGTTCCACCTTTAAACCCGAAAAATAAACCAATCGGTCGGCTGCAATGCGGTCGGCCGCTTTTTGTTAGAGATAAATTCCTACGGATGAGGGAGAAAAAGCATCCTCAATGTAGCGGAGGCTGTTCAGCTTTGGTTCGGCACAGCGTTCCAGCGTGACCTCTGCAATGTCAAACCGCAGATAGGTCTCGTTGACGTTCACATCAAACTTATAGATGTAATCCATGGCAGCCTTCACAAGCTTAACCATCTTTGCACGGGTCACGGCCTCGGCACCGCTGACAATGGCACCTGCGGTCCTTGCCTTCACCTCCACAAAGGTGAGCATATTTCCACGGCGGGCAACAATATCCAGCTCGCCGTTTTTGGAGTGCCAGTTGCGTTCAAGGATCTCCCAGCCGTCGTTCTGCAGTTTTTGGGCAGTCAATTCTTCGCCAAAACTGCCTGCGGATGTCTGTCGGCTCATAAAAGTGCCTGCCTCTCAAATAGTATAACGGTCAGATGTGTTTATCAAGGGTTTTGAGGAAGGTTTTGCGGTGGATCTCGCTGATGCCATGCTCGGCGATCATTTCATAATGCAGCTTGGTGGGATATCCTTTGTGCTTGTCAAAGCAATACTGGGGATATTTTTGGTGCATCTCCAGCATATATCGGTCACGGGAGACCTTTGCCAGCACGGAAGCGGCGGCAATGCAGGCGGATTTTGCATCGCCCTTGACGATGGCTTTCACGGGGAGCGCCAAAGCGGGAGTTTTGTTGCCGTCCACAATTACCATATCGGGGGTGATATCCAGCGCCTCCACAGAGAGCTTCATTGCCTTCATGGATGCGGCGAGGATGTTTATCTCGTCGATCTCTTCGGGAGATATCATCTGTATGGAATAGGCGAGAGCCTTTTCGGTTATCTCGTCAAAGAGCAGCTCACGCTTTTTTTCGGTGAGCTTTTTGGAATCGTTTATGCCTGCAATGGGCTTGTCGGGATCGAGGATGACGGCTGCCGCAAACACGGGACCTGCCAGCGGACCGCGTCCTGCCTCGTCCGCACCGCAGAGGTGCTTTGCCTCGGGAAAGCTCTCCGCATCAAACAAAAACAGATCGGGAGAGGGTGTGTCGGTCTTTTTCATATATCATTCCTCCGGAAAGGCTTTGGAGTCGTCGGGGGGAAGGGAATCGTCGATTTTCTTGGGAGAGAGTGGCTTGTCCGGGAATTCCAAAGATATTCTGCCTATCTTTCCGCCGCGGAATTCATCCAGAACGGTTGCGGCAACTCTGTCGTAATCGGGTTCGCCGCCGGAGATGAGCATACCGCGCTTTTTGGCTATCATCGTAATAAGCTCTTCGGGATGGATATCCGCAATTGCATCGGGGTCCAGCTTGTAGCGTTCGCAGAGCATTGCAGGGTAGTCGTCACGGAGTATCTCCGCAAGGCGCATAGAGAGCAAAACCGTGTCGAGGATATCATCCTTGACGGCACCGGTGAATGCAAGGTGCTCACCAACCACGGGGTCATCGAATTTGGGCCAAAGCACGCCGGGCATATCCAAAAGATCCACACCCGTCTGCAGAGATACCCACTGTTTACCTCTTGTAACGCCGGGACGGTCCTCCACCTTGGCACGTTTTCCGCCTGCCATACGGTTGATGAAGGAGGATTTGCCCACGTTGGGGATGCCGACAACCATCATTCGGATGGGTTTGCCTGCCATGCCCTTTGCGGCACGCTTTTCAAGCTCCTCTTTGAGAAGGGTCTTGGCGAGGGGAATGACCTGCTTCAGACCTCTTCCGCTGCGGCAATCCACCGCAAGGCAGGAGATGCCCTTGCCTGCAAGATGCTCGCACCAGCGTTTGGTCACCGCATCGTCGGCGGTATCGGATTTGTTGAGCAAAATGATGCGGGGCTTGTTGCCGGTCATCTTTTTCATCTCGGGGTTGGCGCTGCTGAAAGGTATGCGTGCATCACGCAGCTCAATTATAATGTCCACAAGGGGGAGACTTTCTTTCATCAGGCGGCGGGTCTTCGCCATGTGCCCCGGAAACCACTGTATCTGAATTTCTTCCATTGTTTTCTCCTTTGTTTTCGTAAAAACGAAGGGACGAGACGCCAAACGGCGTTTCGCCCCAATGTAAGTCGGTATTGACGTGTAAAACGCTCCAAAACCGACTTGTTCCCCAATACTTAGCGGATCTTGGACTTAACTTTAGCAGCCTTACCAACTCTGCCGCGGAGATAATAGAGTTTAGCTCTGCGAACGTGACCGCTGCGAACAACTTCGATCTTCTCAACGTTGGGGGAGTGGAGCGGGAAAACCCTCTCAACACCACAGCCGTGAGCTACGCGGCGAACTGTAAAGGTTTCGGAGATGCCGCCGTGCTTTTTAGCGATAAGAGTACCCTCGAAAAGCTGAGTTCTCTCTCTTTCGCCTTCCTTGATGCGAACGTATACCTTAACGGTATCACCGATCTCCATCTGAGGAACTGTGGTTTTCATACTAGCCTGCGCAATGTGTTTCAAAGCATCCATTGATACTTCCTCCTTAATTATCAGACATTCATTCCCACCGGGTGCTGCTACCCGAAAGTGCCGTGCCTTGTTGCCGACACCTGTGCGCGTGGCAGAGGACTGTCCGCTTTAATGTCGCCTCCCGTTTGGGAGAGGCATTAATCCCCGCTTTCGCGGTAGAAAAATGCATGCATACACATACTACTATAATATAACACAGATGTGTTGATATTGCAAGTGTTTTTTCAAAAAAACAGCAAGAAAATTTGCAATAAAAGTCAGTTCTGCTGCAGCTGCTGCTTTGCTGCGTCTCTTGCGCTGGTTTTTCCCTCTGCCCTGATGTCTCCTGCCTTGGTGAGGGCCACCTTGGTGAGGAAAGGACCGACCAGTTCATAGATGAGCACAGAGAAAAGGGTGATGCTCTGCACAAGAGTGCCGACATCTCCGCCAAAGGCAAGAGCCTGGCTTGCCATGCCAAGGGCAACGCCTGCCTGTGGCAGAAGGGTTATGCCAAGATATTTGACTATGTTTTCATCGCAGCCGGATATTTTGGAGCTGATGCGTGCACCGTAATATTTACCGAGGGAGCGGAATGCGATATATGCGCCGCCAATGACGATGTATATCCAGTTGGAGAATACGGAGAGATCCAGCTCGGCACCGCTGATGACGAAGAAAAGCACCAGCAGAGGAGCGGTCCAGCGGTCTGCTCTGTCCATGAGTTCTTCGGAGAAATCGCAGATGTTGCAGAAGATGGTGCCCAGCATCATGCAGGCAAGAAGGCTGGAGAATGCAATGTGAATGCTACCGATCTCAAATTTAAGGGAGGAGATGGCAACGGTGAGCATAACGAAGGTAACGGTGATAGCCATACGTTTGGAGCGGGAGTGGAAGAACTTTTCGCAGAAGGTGAAGAGATATCCCATGACCGCACCGAGAGCGATGGATAGAACAACCTCAAGAACGGGGTTGATTATCATGGAAACGGCATCGATGGCACCGGTGTCGATGGCGCCTGCAACACCGAAGGAGATAGCAAAAACAACAAGACCGACGGCATCGTCAAGGGCGACAATGGGCAGCAAAATGTCGGTCACGGGACCTTTTGCCTTATACTGTCTTACAACCATAAGTGTGGCTGCGGGGGCGGTTGCGGTTGCAACAGCACCGAGGATGATGGCTGCGGGCAGCGGCAGATATCCTTCGGGAAGAATGAAGGAGAGGGCAATGAGGGCGGCATCCACAACAACGGTTGTGAATATGGCCTGGAAGATGCCAATTACGGTTGCCTGCTTGCCGATCTTTTTAAGCTGTGCAAGACGGAACTCATTGCCGATGGCAAATGCAATGAAGCCGAGGGCAAGATCGCAGAGGATGGAATAGTTTTCGGGAGCATTGGTGTCGGAATTGAAGCCGAAGCCCAGCTTTCCGAGCAGGAAAGGTCCGATGACAACGCCTGCAACAAGGTACGCCGTAACAGCGGGGAGACCTACCTTTTTGGCAAGGCGGGAGAGCAAAAGACCGGATAACAATGCTATTGCGAGGGTTAAAAGTACTTCTGTGGTTTCGGGCATTTATATAGCTTCTTTCTTTAATATTTTTTGC
>JAFSHJ010000072.1 GCA_017440425.1 Oscillospiraceae bacterium
ACAAGGCTGCCCTTGCCGCCCTCAAACAGCTCTGTGAAGATGGTGGAGAAGTTCTCTGCTATCACAGCAAATTTTTTGGAGAAGCGGCTTCTCATCTCTGCCGTGAGCTGGTTTATCTGTTCCATTATTCCGTTGCGGGAATTTTCCACGTCCTCTATCTGTGCTTTGAGGAAGATGTAGTGCTCATACACCTCTTTATATTCCTCGATGGCAGAGAGGTTTACGCTGCCAAGTGCCTTTATTGCGCTGCGCAGCTCGGAAAGTCTCTTGGTTGCCGCTGTGACGTTTTCTATCTCCTGCGCAACCTCTTCCGCCTGCGCTCTTGTGAGCTCATATTCATCCCACAGACGTTTTATCAGCGAATCGTAGTCGGACTGAGCCGCATCTCTGCGCTCCTCCAGCCTTACAAGTTCACGGGATGCCTGCTCGCGGCGCTCGGTTATCTGCTTCTGCTCCTGACGCATCTGCGTTGTCTTTGCCTCAAGTGCAATGCGCTCTTTGGCAAAGTTTTCGATCATTGTGCGTTTTTCGCCGACTGTCTTTTCAATATCCGCAGCTGCTTCCGCATTGACAGTTATCCTGCGGTTTATCTCTTCAATGTGTGCGTTATACTGCTCGATCTGCTCTGTGAGGCTGTTTATGCGCTCCTCACGGTCGCCTATCTGCTGCTGCAGCTGTGCCTCGGAAAGCCTCAGTATCTCGATATCCTTCTCGATTCCGGTCATTTCGACGGCAAGGGCTGCACCCTTTTCACGTGCATCGTTCAGCTCCTGCTTTATGCCGTCATCCTTTTGGATGAGTTCGGTACGTTTTTCGGATACCGCATCAATGTCACGCTGAAGCTCGGAAAGTACCTTTTCGCAGGCATCCTTCATCTCAACCGCTTTTTTCAGCTTTTTGGAGATATCCAGCTGCTGCTTTTCGTTTTCCTCTTCGCTTCTGCCCGCATCTTCTATGAGCTGACCGATGCGCTTGAGCTCTGCCTCGTAGCGTATCTTATCCTCTGCGCAGGTTTTGTATTCGCTTTGGGTTGCAACAAGTCCCGCATTCAGCTTGACGCATTCGTCCTTTGCGGAGTTATAGGGCTGCATTGCCGCAGCAACCTTTGCATCTATTGCTTCGGCATCCGCACCAAGCTTTTCTATCTCGCTCTTTCTGCTGAGTATGCCCGCATTCTTAACAGCGGAACCGCCGGTGATGGAGCCGCCGCTGTTGACCACCTGTCCGTCCAAAGTGACGATCCTGAAGCGGTAGCTGAATTTTTTGGCCATTGCAACGGCATCGTCCAGCGTCTCGGTGACGACAACGCGTCCCAGCTGATTGAGCACGATGCCCTCATATTTTTTATCGCAGCGGACAAGGTCTGCCGCAATGCCCACAAAACCGATGCAATCATCCACACCGCGCTCCGCAAGGCGGTTTCCCTTTACGGAGGTGAGCTGCATAAAGGTGGCACGGCCTGCGTTTGTGCGCTTGAGCTCTGCAACGGCTCGCTTTGCCACATCCTCGTTATCGGTGACTATGTTCTGCATTGCGGCACCGAGAGCTGTCTCCACCGCAAGGGCATATTCAGGCTCCACGCTGATCAACTCTGCAACGGTGCCGTGGATGCCCCTGAGAAAACCTCTGGATGCCTGACCGAGGACGAACTTTACGCTTCCCGCAAAGCCTTCCTTGGATTTTTCCATATCCTCAAGCAGCTTTGCACGGGAGAGCTTTGCCTCTTTTTCCCGTTTGTAACCGATAATCTCGGAATCGATCTTTTCAAGCTGCTTCTGTTTGCCTGCAAGCTTCATCTCCATGCCCTTTGCCATGTTGGAGAGGCTTGTCATTCTGTCTTCAATTTCCTCCAGCAGCTCGGAGCACTCACGCTTCTCATCCAACAGCCGGCTGATGCGCTCCTCACGCTCTGCCTGAGACTGTTCCAGCAGCTGTGCTCTGCTGTTGAGCTGCTCCATCTCGGACTGTGCTCTGGTCTTTTCCAGGTTTGCTGCGTTATATTTTTCAACAAATGCTGCGGAATCCCGCTCAAACTGCAGCAGTACCTCTGCAAAATCCGCTCTCTTTGCGGAAAGCTGAGCAATGTTGTTGTTCTGCTCGTTCGCTTTTTCGGCAGTTGCTTGATATTGACCCTCTTTTTCCGCAATCCTTTGTGCTATGCTTGCCTTTTGCTGCTCCGTCTGCTCCGCGTTTCTCTGCATTCCTTCGATCTCTGCCTTAACGCGTTCGATGGATTCCTCGTCGTGCTTTATATCGTTGAGAAGAACAGCCTTTTCTGCGCCCATTTCGGCAACTCTGTCCTCAAATGCCTTTATCTCGTCACGGCGCAGCTCAATATCTGCCGCAATTTTCTGCATTGCGGCAAATACGGCATCTATCTGTTCTTCGGTCTCTCTGTATTCTGCCTCTATCTCATCGTAGCTGCTTCTGCAAAGCAGTATCTTATCCTCCTGCTCTCGCAGACTTTGGCGTGCCTTTTTGATGTTGTTCATCCAAATGGAGACTTCCAGCTGCTTTTTCTCTTCCGCAAGCTTCAGGAATTTTTGTGCGGCTTCGCTCTGCTGTCTCAACGGTTCAACGCGCGCTTCTTCCATCACGAAGATATCCTTGAGTCTGAGCAGGTTTTCCTCCGCCTGACCAAGGCGCTTCTCCGCCTCTTCCCTGCGGTAACGGAATTTGGAGATGCCGGCCGCCTCTTCAAATATCTCACGGCGCTGTGCCGGCTTTGCGCTGACTATCTCTGCAATGGCGCCCTGACCCACGATGGAATAACCATCTCTGCCGATACCGGTATCCATCAACATCTCGGTTATGTCACGCAGTCTTACTGCAACGCCATTGATGCGGTATTCGCTGTCGCCGCTGCGGTAATATTTTCGGGAGATAATGACCTCGTCTTCGTCACGGTTCATGCCTCTGTCGCTGTTGTCTATAACAAGACGAACTTCAACAAAACCGTGAGCCTTTCTGTTCACAGTTCCGTTGAAGATAATGTCCTCCATCTTTGAGCCTCGCAGAGTCTTGGTGGATTGCTCGCCCAAAACCCAGCGAATCGCATCGCTGATGTTACTTTTTCCGCTTCCGTTGGGTCCAACTACCGCCGTCAGTCCTTTGCCGAACTCCATCCTTATCTTATCCGGAAAGGACTTAAAGCCTATCATTTCAAGCGCTTTTAAATACAATATAACACATCCTGCGGTTTATTTTTAACTTTCTGTCTCTATCTCGCCTGCCGCAACTCCCTCGCGTGGGCATATACACACATCATATCCCAAGCTGCTGAGCCGCACAATATTTTTTCTTTTTTGTCCCACCGCTTTGGAAATTGAATGCGGTTCGACATATATTTTTGCCTTTTTATCCGCTTTTTTCTCTACAATTCGTAATATTTTTCTAAAATATAACTCATTGTCGCATAATTCACGGAAAGCAGGGTGGTAAACACCAGCTATAACGTCTGCCTCCACCGTTTCCGATGCGTGAAGTCCCACACGGAGCACGGTTATGTTTTTCTTTTCGAAAAACTCCATCACATCGGCGCAGCACTCAACTGCCATATCGACGCTTGGTGGGAAATACACTCCCGCCTCAAACAGTCTTGCGAGCTCCGTGCCTTTCAGCACCGCTGTGGGGTATATTCTCACGCCGTCGGGCTTTAGTGCGGCAATGCGCTCTGCGGTATACATCGTGCGCTCCGTCAAGGTTTTGTCTGCGCCTTCGGAAGGGATATCCCCCCTGTTTTCACCGTAGAGTCCCACCATCATCTGCAGACCCAATGAAAAGCCTGCCTGTTTTATCAGCCGTGATGCCTTTTCCACATCCTCTGCCGTGTGACCTCTGCGGTTGAGACGCAGCACTCTGTCATCCATACTCTGCGCACCAAGCTCTATATCGGTGACGTGATACCGCTTCAAAATGGAGAGTATCTCTTCATCTATGCAGTCCGGGCGGGTGGAGATGCGTATTCCCGCAAATTTTCCCGTTTCCACATATTCTGCCGCCGCCTGCAGAAGCGACACCATCAAAGCTCTGTCTATGGCTGTGAAGCTGCCGCCGAAAAAGGCTATCTGTGCATTCTGCGGATCCACCGTCATGCTGTTCAGGGCATCTTCGCAGGTTTTTCTCACAAACTCGCCGTCCGGCTGGGCGCTCTGCCCCGAAATTGTGCGCTGGTTGCAGAAGCTGCACATGTTTGGACAGCCGTTGTGGGGCACAAAAATTGCCACGTTGCCGTGCTTTGCCTTTGCCATGTTACAGACCCATCAGCCGCAAAGCTTCGTGAGCAGCCATCTGCTCTGCCTCTTTTTTGCTTTTGCCCTCGCCCACACCGATAACGTTGCTGTTGAGGTGCACCTCTGCGGTGAAGCGTTTATCGTGGTCGGGTCCGCTCTCTCCCACCATAACGTAGGTGAGCTTCTCTTCGGGATTCTGCTGAATAACTTCCTGCAGCTCTGTTTTGTAGTCCTTTGTCTTTTTGGGTGCCTTCTCCAATGCCGGGATGACAAAACCCAGCACAAATTTTTTGGCAGGCTCTATTCCGCCGTCAAGATAGATGGCGGCGATGAGTGCCTCAAAGGCATCTGCAAGGATGGAGGCGCGGTTTGCTCCGCCTGTCTGTGCCTCGCCCTTGCCGAGATACATATATTTGCCCAGATCTATTGTTTTTGCAAAATCGCTGAGAGTTTTTTCGCACACAAGAGAGGCCCTCTTTTTGGTGAGCTGACCTTCAGGAAGCTGTGAAAAATTCTCAAACAGATAGTCGGATACTATTATGGAAAGCACGGCATCTCCCAAAAATTCCTGACGCTCGTTGTATTCCACCGCACCCTTCACCTCGTTTGCATAGGAAGAATGGGTGAGCGCAATGGTGAGAAACCGCTCATCTTTAAAATTGTAATCGATAACCTTCTGTAACTCTTTCATAATACACCAATCCAGCCGTTTTGCTGATTTTGGAACCTATTATTCTCCTTTTGCAGCCTTGACCGCATCTGCCATAAGTCCCACAACGTTCATTTCGTCCATCTTTACAGCCTGCTCCATTGCCTTGACAAAGGTTTTTGCCACGGAATCTCCGTGGACCTTTATAACGGGCTTGCTGATGCCCAGCATTGCAGAGCCGCCGTATTCGGAATAATCCATTTTATTTTTAAGCTTTTTAAGGTTCTTTTTAAGAATGAGAGACGCAATTTTGGTGATGGGCGTTGCATAGAACACGCCCTTGAGCTCGCCAAACAGCGAACTGACGGTGCCCTCCAGAGTTTTGAGCACCACGTTGCCGGTGAAACCGTCTGCAACGGCAACATCGCAGGCACCTTCGGAGAGATAACGGGGCTCCACATTGCCGATGAAGTTGATGGGAGCTTCCTTAAGCAGCTGATATGTAGCGACCTGCAGCTCCTGACCCTTGGTCTCCTCTGCACCGATGTTGATGAGACCGACTTTGGGGTTTTCTACTCCCAGCACCTTTTCCATATATATGGAGCCGAGGATTGCGAACTGGTTAAGCATTTCGGGACGGCAATCCACGTTTGCACCCACGTCGACCATCATATATTTTCCGTTGCGTCCGGGGATAACGGGAGCGAAAGCCGCTCTCTTAACACCTCTGATGCGCTTTACGATAAAGGTTGCGCCCACAACAAATGCTGCTGTGCTTCCTGCGGAGATGACCGCATCCGCATCGCCCTGAGCAACCAGCTTGAGTGCCACGGCCATGGAGCTGTTGGCATATTTTTTGGTTATCTCTGTGGCTTCCGCCTCAACGGGGATGACATCCGGTGCGTGAACAACGGTTATGCCCTCCAGCGAGATGCCCTCTGCAGCGGCAACTTCCTTTATCTGTGACTCGTCTCCGACTGCAATCACTTCTGCCAGCCCTGCTTCTTTTGCCATAACACACGCCTTAAGGGGCTCCAGCGGGGCATTGTCTCCTCCAAAAATATCAATTGCAATCCTCATACGAATCATCCTTTCAAAATTGGTTTGCTCTCTTTATCTGTAAAGAGAAAGCGTTTCTTCCATTGCATTGAGCGCACGCTCGGAATAGGCGGCATAACGGGCTTTTTTGTCCCTTATTCTGCTCTCCAGCTCCGGAAGCAAACCCATTGCTGCGCCCATCGGCTGAAAATCCTTTGTGTCTGCCGATGATATATATGCCGAAAGCGCACCCGTCATTGTTTCAACGGGCAGCTTCATGGGTTCAAGACCTTTAACTCTGCGTGCGGCATTTATTCCCGCTATAATTCCCGATGCGGCGGATTCCATATAGCCCTCCACACCGGTCATCTGTCCCGCAAAGTAGATGCGTTTGTCGCTGCGGAGGGAGAAATCCGCATCCAGCAGCTCCGGACTTTTTATGAATGTGTTGCGGTGCATTACACCGTATCTTACAAACTCGGCATTTTCCAGTCCCGGGATCATTCCGAAAACACGTTTTTGCTCGCCGAATTTGAGGTTTGTCTGAAATCCCACCAAATTGAACATGGTGGCATCCGCATCCTCTCTGCGAAGCTGCAGGTTTGCCCAGGGACGGTGTCCCGTTTTGGGATCGGTGAGTCCTTTCGGCTTAAGCGGACCGAAACGCAGGGTATCGATGCCTCTTGATGCCATGACCTCCACCGGCATACATCCCTCGTATACACGGAAGCTCTCCTTGTCAAACTCCTCCAGCTCTGCACGCTCTGCGTTGACAAGCTCGTTCCAGAATGCCTCATACTGCTCCTTGTTCATGGGGCAGTTGAGGTAATCGTCGCCGCCGCGTCCGTATCTTGCAGCGAAAAACACCTTTTCCATATCGATGCTGGATGCCTCCACGATGGGTGCTGCCGCATCAAAAAAGCTGAGTCCGCCGCCGAGACGCTCCTTCAGATATTCCGCAAAGGGCTCCGATGTGAGAGGTCCCGTTGCAACTATCCATATCTCATCCCCCTGGGGTGAGAGCCCGGTCATCTCACGGTGCTCCACCGTTATCAGCGGGTGTTCTTTTATTTTTTGTGTAACAAGTGCGGAGAATTTTTTTCTGTCCACAGCCAGCGCACCGCCCGCATCAACTGCGGTCTGCTCTGCGCAGGCAACGGTCAGCGAGCCGAGACGGCGCATCTCCTCCTTGAGAAGACCTGCCGAAGTCTCTATGCGTGCCGCTTTAAGGGAGTTGGAGCACACAAGCTCCGCAAAATCATCGGTGGTGTGGGCGGGCGAGCGTTTTATGGGTTTCATCTCGATCAATGTTACCTCAATGCCTGCTTCTGCCGCACTCCACGCGGCCTCGCATCCCGCAAGTCCTGCGCCGATTATATTTATCCTGCTCATAGGCTATCCTCTTTTTTTGTTGCGGGATACGGTTATTCCGCATCCTCCATACCTTTAACGTATCCGCAGCCCTCTTTGGCGCAGTAGGTCTTGCCGCCGCGGCCTTTCTTGCGGAAAAGTGTTGCTCCGCAATCGGGGCATTCCTCTGCCAGCGGCACATCCCAGCTCATAAATTCGCACTCGGGATATCTGGAGCAGCCGTAGAACTCTTTGCCGTTTTTGCTCTTCATAGACATCATCTTTGCGCCGCAGATGGGACAGTTGCCCGCTGTCTCTTTTTTGATCTTCTGTGTATAGGTGCATTCGGGGAATCCGGAGCAGGCAAGGAATTTTCCGAATCTGCCGCTCTTTATCACCATTTTTTTGCCGCAGACCTGACAGATCTCGTCGGTCTCCTCATCGGGAATTTTAATGCGGACACCCTTCATCTCTTCCTCTGCTTTTTCCAGCGTGGACATAAAGGGAGAATAGAAATCCTTGAGGGTGCCCACCCAGTTGCTGTTGCCCTCCGCCACGTCGTCCAGCGTTTTCTCCATGTTTGCGGTAAACTCCACGTCAACAATGTTGGGGAAGCGCTCGCACATCAGCTGTGTTGTAACTGTGCCGAGGATGGTGGGTTTGAGAGATTTTCCTTCCCTCTCCACATAGCCTCTTGAGAGAATGGTGGAGATGATGGGCGCATAGGTGCTGGGGCGACCGATGCCGTTTTCCTCCAGCGTTTTTATCAGCGAAGCCTCGGTGAATCTTGCGGGCGGCTGTGTGAAATGCTGACCGCCGTCGATGGAAAGCAGCTTGAGCATATCGCCCTGCTCCAGTTCGGGAAGGCGGGTGCTGTTTTCCTCTTCGTCATCCTTGCCCTCTTCGTAGAGCACGGTGTAACCGTCGAACTTGACGGAATAACCCGATGCTTTGAAGCTGTAACCGTTTGCGATTATCTCAACGGAGACAGTTTCAAGCTGTGCGTTTGCCATTTGGCTTGCAATAAAGCGCTCCCAAATAAGCTTATACAGCTTATACTGGTCGCTGCTGAGGCTTTTCTTAAGGCTGGCAGGGGTCATCTCCGGCATTGTGGGGCGGATAGCCTCATGGGCATCCTGCGCGCCGGATTTGCTCTTGAACACTCTGCGCTTGGGTGTGCGGTATGCCTTGCCGTATATCTCGTCTATATAATTTTCAGCTGCAAGAGCTGCCTCATCGGAGATGCGCAGCGAATCGGTACGCATATAGGTTATGAGACCCACAGCGCCCTGACCCTCTACGTCGATACCTTCGTAGAGCTCCTGAGCCGCTTTCATTGTTCTTCTCGCCTGGAATCCCAGCTTGCGGGATGCCTCCTGCTGCAGGGTGGATGTGATGAAGGGAGGTGCGGGAGCCTTTTTGCGAAGACCCTTTTTAACTCCGACCACTTCATATTCTGCGCCTTCCAGCTCTTTGAGAATGGCGTCGGCATCTTCCTTGGTGTGCATCTCAAGCTGTTTGCCGTCTTTGCCATAGAATTTGGCGGTGAATTCACGTCTGTCTGTGGGAGCAAGCAGCTTTGCATCGATGGACCAATACTCCACCGGCACAAAAACCTTTATCTCGTCCTCTCTGTCGGAGATGAGGCGCACCGCAACAGACTGAACTCTGCCCGCAGAAAGACCTCTGCGGACCTTTTTCCACAAAAACGGGCTGAGCTTATAGCCAACTATTCTGTCGAGGATACGTCTTGTCTGCTGGGCATCCACCAGTGCCACGTCTATCTGACGGGGATTATCCATGCCGTGCTTGACACCGCTCTTGGTTATCTCGTTGAAGGTAACGCGGTTTTTCTCGCTGAGCTTCATGCCGAAAACCTTTGCCAAATGCCAGGAAATAGCCTCTCCTTCGCGGTCGGGGTCGGTTGCGAGAAAGATACCGTCGCTCTTTTTGGCCTGCTTTTTCAGGTTTTTCACCAGCTCGTCCTTGCCCTCTATGGTGACATAGTCGGGAGCAAAGTCGTTGTCCACATCCACGCCGAGCTTGCTCTTGGGCAGGTCTATGATATGACCCATGGATGCAACCACGTCATAGCCTTCACCCAGATATTTTTTTATGGTTTTGGCTTTCGCCGAGGATTCCACAATAACCAGTTTGGACATTATTTTACATTCACCTTTTAGTTTTATTTGTTTCCCTTTTTGCATCTCACCCGTTTAGGGAAGGAGATACCTTGCGCCGGGCAGCGACACCACATATCCGTTTATCTCGAGCTCCGACAATGCTGCTGCAAGCTTATCCACCCGCACATCCAGCTTTACCGAGAGCTCATCCATTCCTATGGGAACATCAGACATCTCTTTGAGAACCTTTCTTGCCACATCCGAAAGTTCATCCATCTCCACATCGAAGAAGTCGTTTTCCGCTTTTTCTTCTTTGGGGATAACTTTTTCCGTTTTGGCAGGAGGTTCTTCCGTTTTTTCAGGCACCCTGTCTATTCTTCTTATAAGAGGCATTTCGCTTCTCTTCTTTTCCTGAGCAGCAACTTCCTGCTCCAGCATTTCATCGTTGAACTCTTCAAAAGTAATGACAGTTCCGCCGTTGATACCTCTTTGTGTTTTTATCTTCTTTAAAAATCTGCTGAACTTTTTGGTTCTTGGGTCTGCGGCATACTGCGGAGCCTCCGGCCAGCCGCTTTCGGGAAGCATTACACGCACACCGATGGGAGGCGTTGCATTCCAATCGCCCTTATAGTCATAGCTGCCGCTGTATGAGGAGTCTCTCAGTTTTTCTTTTTCTCTCACCCATTCGGGTTCGTCAAAATCCTGCGGTTCGTTGTCTCCGTCCCACGCAAGATATCTGTCGTCCCATATCTCATCACCCTGTTCGGGTGCATTGTCCTCTTTTTTGCTGTAATATTCCAATATTTCCTTTGCGCCGGAAACTTTCACCGCGCCACGTGCCGCAAGCACACGGCAGCCCTGAAAATCTCCGATGCTTTTATCGTCATCGATCATATCCAGCACGAACACGTCTCTGCGCTGACGCTCCGCATCCTTTGCGGTGATGAGTGCGCCGCTCTTGCCGCCTGCCTCGACCACAACGATGCCGGATGACATACCCGATATTATGCGGTTGCGCTGCGGAAAATTCATTGCCTTGGGAGGTGTGCCGGGAGCATACTCCGAGACCACCGCACCGCAGCTTACAATTTGGCTGAAAAGCTCTTTGTTGCTTGCGGGATAAACTCTGTCCAGTCCGCATCCCACCACAGCCACGGTGGGTCTGTTTACGCTCAGGGCAGCTTTTGCCGCCGCTGTGTCTATTCCCTCCGCAAGTCCGCTTACCACGGTGGCGCCGCCGAGAGACAGCTCTTTGCAGAGCTTTAAGGTTGCATTCACCGAATGATGAGAGCATTTTCTGCTGCCCACCACACCGATCATCGGTACTTCTTTTGCTTTGGGCAGCACACCCTTTATATATAATAACGTGGGTGCGCCGGTGATGTTTCTCAGTTTTTGCGGATAGAGGCTGTCTGTAAGTGTGAGCAGCCCCAAATCAAGGCGGTATGCCTTTTCCAGAATGCGTTTTGCATCATCCAAAGCCGCATCGCTGAAGCTGTCCTTTATTCTTTCCGCTTTTTCGTTGGAGAGCCTGATGAGACCTCTCCTGCGCATTTCGTCTATCACGGCTTCGCCCTCATCAAAAAACTCACGGGGTTCACCGTATTCCTCTATGATGGCGCGACAGTCAAACCCGGGTCCGAAGGCTTCCGCAAGCCACACCCAATACAACCAGTTTCTCATTTGACCGTCACCTCCATCTATATATAATAGTATATTATCTTTCTTCCATCAGTTTATATGTAAGTATAGATGCCGCTGCTGCCGCATTCAGCGATTCTGCACGGCCCCGCATCTCTATCTTCACAGTTTCGTGGCAAAGTTCAATTATCTTTTGAGGCAGACCCTTGCCCTCGTTGCCGATGACGACTGCGCTGCCCTTTTCAAAGTTCACCCTGCCAAGGGGAATGCTGTTATCGGACAAAGCCGCCGCATACAGCTTTATCCCCGCATCTCTCAAGCCACAGACAACTTCTTCGCCCTCTCCACCGATCATGACCGGAAGATGGAAAAGACTTCCCATTGTGGAGCGAAGCAGCTTGGGGCTGTAGATATCGGGGCAATCTTTGGTGAGCACCACCGCGGTGACGCCGAAAGCATCGCAGCAGCGTATGATGGTGCCTATATTTCCGGGATCCTGCAGGGAGCACAAAAGAACATACTTCCCATTATGATCCATATAGTCTATTTTATCAGCGAAATTGCGATTGTCAAGCATATCACACAAACAAAATACGCCCTGAGGGGACTTGACATCGGAAATTTTCGCCGCAATACTCTCCGAAATAACAATATTCCTTCCGCAATTTGCAGCAATCGCCGCCAGTTCTTCGGAATATTTTTTAATTGCCGCATCGGTTGCAAGAAGCACCTTGACCAAACCTGCCGATGCCGCTTCGGAACAAAGCTTTATACCCTCTGTTACAAACGCTTGTTGCTCATATCTGTCCGCTCTGCTGTCGCAAAGCTGTTTGAGCTGCCTTACAAGCGGATTATCTCTGCTTGTAATGTTTTCTTTAAACATTTCTGCCGTCATATATTTTTCGTCTTTCTTTTTGGATTTAAAAATTCAATAAACGACCGAGCACTTAAAATACCCGGTCGTTTATAATGATACGAAAATATATCTGCTGTGACAACGCACCTGCGTGTCTCTGAATCAGTTGCTAACCGGAATATCAGATATTCTTAATCAGAGAGCAGCCTTAGCCTTTTCTACGAGTGCGGTAAATGCAGCCGCATCATTGATAGCGATCTCAGAGAGCATCTTGCGGTTGAGTGTGATGCCGGCCTTCTTGAGTCCGTTCATGAATGTGGAATAGTTCATTCCGTTTGCACGGCAGCCCGCAGAGATACGGGTGATCCAGAGGCGACGGAAATCTCTCTTCTTAAGTCTTCTGCCGATGTAAGCATACTGACCGGATTTCATAACTGCCTGTTTAGCAACTCTAAACAGTCTGCTCTTGCTGCCATAGTAACCCTTGGCAAGCTTCAATACCTTTTTTCTTCTCTTATGCGCCATAGTTGCGCGCTTAATACGTGCCATTACAATTCTCCTCCGTTGTAGGTGTTTTCGCCGACGCCTTGCGTGGCTTTTTTTCCTTATTTCTTGTTGGGAAGCAGAGCCTTTATAGCCATTGTGTTGGTCTTATCGGCATAAACTACCTTACGAAGTCCGCGCTTACGCTTGGTATCCTTCTTTGTAAGAATGTGGGATTTGTAAGCATGCGCACGCTTTACCTTACCGGTTTTAGTAAAGGAGAAGCGCTTTTTTGCGCCGCTGTGGTTCTTAAGCTTAGGCATTTGGTAGTCCTCCTGTTAATAATTTCCTGAATAAAGGGCAAATTTCATCGGCTTCCGCCGTGTTTATTAGATAACTCACTCGCGTCCTTGCTTCAAGCTTTTGGGTGTAAGAAACATAATCATGCTGCGGCCTTCCATTTTGGGCAGTTTATCAACGGTTCCGGAATCCGCACAAGCGTTTGCAAAACGCTCCATCAAACCTTCACCAAGCTGCTGATGTGCCATCTCTCTTCCTCTGTAACGCAGTGAAACCTTCACCTTGTTGCCGTCGCCCAAAAATCTCAACGCATGGTTTACCTTTGTGTTGAAGTCGTTGGTATCGATATTGAGGGAAAGACGAACCTCTTTGATCTCGATGACTTTCTGGTTCTTTTTAGCTTCCTTCTCACGTTTAGCCTGCTCGAAGCGGTATTTACCGTAATCCATGATACGGCAAACCGGCGGCACAGCCTGAGGAGCGATCTTTACCAAATCAAGACTTTTCTCTGCTGCCAGATGAAGTGCATCCTTTGCGGACATGATTCCCAGCTGGGATCCGTCTGCATCTATGACGCGTATCTCCTTGTCCTTGATCTCCTCGTTGATAAGCAGTTCCTTGTTGCTGATAGCTCAACACCTCCATAGCTTTAAAGCCAGTTAAATAAAAAATAATACGCGAACGATATTCCCGTCCGCGCACAAATCAATACCGCCACAGCACAACTGTCTGCAGCAAACATATTGACCATGCACGTTATCCGTAAAACGGCAGGTGGGAACAATCCACTTTATTGTCTAAAATATTATAACACCCATTGACCTCTTTGTCAATAGGTTTATTGCTGTTTTTTCAACTATTTTTCGCAATTTTCGGTCAGGATACGGACGGCGGAGTTACAGCCTCGCCGCCCATCCTCACTCTGACAGTTATAGCACATTTTCGGTATAATATCAAGCTTTATCGGATATATTTTTCTCCGCAGGCGGGCAAATCGGTGAATGGGTCGTTCGCTGTGCCGTAGGCATAGATGCGCTTTGGCACCTGAGTGTTTTCCATGCCTGCAATGACATCGAAATATTCGGGAGCAACGCCCTTCTCACACCACAGCTCCATAATGCGGTACTGATAGTCGTACACGTCTTTTTCTTTGTCCAGCACTATGTTTCCGTTCATCACGGCATTGCCGTTGAGGATCATATTGCATCTTCCGTGGTCCTGTCCCGGCATTATAAAACATCTCGCCTGACTGTATATTTTATCGAGACCGCCTGCCTTTTCCGTAACTCTTCTGTAATAATCCATCGTGTTGTGGCTGGGCACGATGGGATCCACCGAGCCGGTGAGGATGAACAGCTTGCCGCCGCGGTCAAAGAAGGGAGAGAGGTCGGTATCGTTTGCGTTCATATCGCCAGCCAGCTCTCTGTCCACTTCATCCATGTCTGCGGCAAAATCGAAATCCGTTCTGTTGAAACCCTTGCCAAAGGTCCAGATAAATGGATACATATGTGGAGTATCACGCTGCATCTCCAGCACGCCCACCTGCTCCGCACCGATGGGTATACCGTTGTATATCTTCTCGCCGGTGACAGGGTTGACGGGTCCGATATACATTTCACGCAGGGCATTGCGCTTTGCCTCTGGGAGTTCGTGGTAGTTCTCCTTCAGATATCCGATGAAACCGTCTATATATTCGTCATCACAGCAAATTCTTGTTACAAACTTGTCTTCGGGGTCGCTGTTTCCGTTGTCTTTGCTGTATTCCACGGCTTTTTCTGTTATAACGTCTATCTCCGCCTGCTCAAAACGCACGTCATATTTTCTTGTTACCACATAGCTCCAAAGGAAATAGGTGTGTAAGTGTGTGCGGTTGTTTGCAGGGGCACCTGCCCAGATGGCATCGTAGCATTCGGGACATCTCTGTGCCATGGCAAGCGACTGCTGTCCGCCGGTGGAGGCGCCCATAAAATAGGAATAGTCCGGCTTTCTGCCATAGTATTCTTCAGTTATCATTTTGCCGACGATACTCATTATATATGTAGCTCTCCAGCCGAAATCGCGGGAGACATCACGGTTGTCTATGCCGCTCTTCACACCTTTTGACGTGCCCATATCGGTGTGTGCTACCGTATATCCCTCTTTTGCTCTGTAAACAAGGTCGGGATAGGATATGGCCCCTGCCATACCTCCGCTGCCCAGCCCCAAAAACCTGCCGTTCCATGCATCGGGGAGCCACAGCTCATGGCAGCATCTGCCGCTGCCGAAGCGTGTGGTGAGCATTATACGCTCTATTCCGGGCAGATCTTTACGCTCAACGCCTCTCGGGTCAACAAAGTCACCCTCGATCCGCTCCGTTTTTATCTCGGTGTTATATTCTTTAAGTGCCGCTCTGAGTTTTTTCAAAAGTTTCGGATCCATGATCATCCTCCTCGTTCAGCCCTTTTTCAGGTATATCTGCGCTTTAATTATATCATTTTCTTTTTTGCGCTTCAACCGTCAACGTTATTTTCCACATAACAAAGAGACCGCCGAAAGCGGTCTCTTATGCATATATCAGTTGATTTTCTCAGCACAAGGTCTCTTCGTTTTCCGCAAAGAGCTTGTCGTTTGTCTCAAACAGGTTAAGACCGTGGACAAGACCGTAAATTATTATTGCATCGCGCTTGAACTTGGGATAGAGCAATGCCAATCCGCACAGCTTCAAAAGATCCTGCGCCTCCTCAAGCGATACCTGAAGTCCGAAACAAAGGCACAGCAAACGGTTGCGGGAGGGACATCTTCTTCCCGCAAAAATCTGGTAAAGATATATTTCACTCATTCCCGACTGCTTTGCCAGCATTGCCTTTGAAATATCTCTTTTGTTAAAAAGCTCGTTCAGCACATCGGGGATGCTCTCATTCACAAACACGTCCTGGTTTTCAGCAAGAAATCCATCCAAATTAGGAGAATCCATCAGCGCCTGTTGCAAGTCGTCGGTGTTTTTCCTTTTCAAAATACTACCCCTTTACAAAAAAAGAACAATCTTCTATAATTATATCACTATATAATATTTTACAATTTTAAAATGATAAAAACAATATGCTGGGAGCATAGGAAAAGTGGAAAAAATAACTATTTATGATAATTTTTTAGAATCTCTCGGTCGTGAGTTCGATATTTTGAAGGAACTCAAGGCGGGATTGCGCGGCAGCGTATCCGTTGTGAGGCACAAACAAAGCGGCAGCAAATATATTTTCCGCCACTTTGCGGGAAACGGAGACGTCTACAAAAAGCTGCTCATCGTTGCATCCCCTCACCTGCCGCAGATAATGGAGGCCGCCGAGCAGGACGGCAAGGTTATTGTGCTGGAAGAATTTGTACAGGGAGACACTTTGGATTTTATTCTTGAAGGCGGTCTTCTCACACCTGCCCAGGCAAAAAAATTATCCTTAAGCTTTGCTCCGCACTCCATATCCTCCACTCCTTCGGGGCTGTGCACCGCGATATCAAGCCCGAAAACATCATCATCTGCGGCGGCAATGCCGTGCTGATAGACTTTGATGCCTCCCGCATATTCAAAGAAGAGAGCGAGACCGACACGCAGATTTTGGGCACCACCGGCTTTGCCGCTCCCGAGCAATACGGCTTCTCCCAATCCGACCCAAAAGCCGACATCTATTCTCTCGGCATTTTGCTGAACGTTATGCTCACCGGCAAGCACCCCTCCAAAGAGCTTGCAAAAGGCAGAATGGGACGCATTGTTCAGCGCTGCACCATGACCAACCCCAAAAAGCGTTTTAAAAGCGTGCTCCACCTGATGGAGATGCTTTGACCCCAACAACAGGACGTGATAATTTGATCAACACCGATAACCGCTGCAATATGTGCGGAAAAGCGCTGCCCGAGGGCGCGGCCTTCTGTCCCCACTGTGCAGGCAGCCAAATTAAAAAAAGCTCTGCCCGTACGGCAAAGCCCTGGCGAAAGAAGCTGCTGATTTGTTTTGCGGTTGTTTTTGTTCTGGCTTTGGCGGCCTTTGGGCTTTATAAAAAATTCGGTCCCCAAACCTATGAGGGCGGCGCATCCGTCCTCTATACCGACGAAAACGGTGAACAATACAATGTATACTTAAAATTTTTCGGTGAGGGACAATACGACAAATTCACCCCCGATGAAGACTACTTCTTCCAGATGACCTGCGAAGAGATATCTTCCGCACCCTCCCGTATTTACGTTGCCTACAACGACAGCTTTGACGTCCGTGAAAAGTTCCGCGCTCAGGTGAAGGATATCACGGTGGAATCCGTTCCGACAGATGGCGGCGAGGCGCTGGTCTGCGAGATCGTTGAGGAGACCGCACTTGCATCCAATGCGCTGATATCTGCCGAGTATCTTTACACATACAAAAACAAGACCAACGATATCCGCTGGACTGTCACCATGAACAACGGCGACAAAATAATCCTCACCCACACCGTGACCATGGAAGAGGTGCCGCTGGTGCACATCTATCCCGAAGACTACCCCATGAACACCATTAAAGAGCTTCGTGCGCTTTTCGACAAGCTGGAAACGGAATATCCGCCCAACACCTCCATCGCCATCCATCTGCCTGCAGTCACATATGACGGAGGCTTCATCTACGACACAAGGGCCTACAACCTTTTCGGAAGCAGAGATGGAGATGCCGTCACCACCTTCACGGGAAACGTGACTGTCTCCAACCGCAACCCCACACTTGCTTTTTTCGACGGCATCTGTTTTAAAGGAGACGGCGCAGAAAGCATCGGTCTCACAATGACCACGGCAGCGGTGATAGACAACTGCATTTTTGAAGACCACGCCATCGGTCTAAACGTGACAGACGGCGGCTGGGCAATTGTTGAGGGCTGCGAATTTTTGCAAAACGGCATCGGCATTAATTTAAACAACCCCGGCATTTCAAGCGCTTCCTCCAACTCCTTTGCCTATTGCAGCTTTGAGAAAAACGGCACCGCAATCTCCTTTAAACAACTGCCCTTTACCGACAACTTTATTTTTACCGAAACAAAATTCATCGGCAACGATACCGATATCATCAATTACACCGATTGCACCCTGGATCTCTCCGGCGCCACCTTTAAATGACGACCAAAACACGAAAGGACGGAATTTGATGAGCAAAAAATGCATTTCCTGCGGCACTCAAATTGACGATTCCTCCTCTTTCTGCCTGCATTGCGGCACATCGCAAATTCAGAAAAATGCCGCCACGCTGCCCAAAATTTGGCGGCGCAAAACCCTTATTGCAATTTCTGCAGCGGTTTTGGTGCTGCTTTCGGTGCTTTTGGCATCGTTTATCCACATCCCCAAAACCTATTCCGACGAGGGCAACCTCTCCTACAGCTTAAAGAACAAAGAATACATTCTTGTCTTACGCCCCGACAAGGCGGACGACGAGGCTGTTCCTTCCCCCATAAAGCAGCTCAATTATTCCGTTGCCAAAAACGGCTCCACCCAAACCATCACCCTCAATCTGTTTGTCTACCGCAACGGTCAGCTGCTCTCCCCCGATGAGTTTCTCTCCAAGGTGAAAAACATCTCTTTTGAGGCTATCCCCGTGGACGGCGGACAGACCGTAAAGCTCTTTGATGCCGAAAACCACCTTCAGGCATCTCCCCTTGCATTGATAAGCTGCCGTGTAAAATTCAGCGCCGAAAGCCAGACCAACAAGCTGCTCTTTACAGTAAAAATGAAAAACGGCGACACTTTGGAGATATCCCAGCGTTTGGTGGCGCGCCCCATGGCCGTTCTCAACTACTATCCCGATTCAACCCCGCTTGCAACGGTGGGTGACATTGAAAAGCTTTTGGAATCCCTTGAGCAATACAACTCTGGGGACACCTCCATCAACCTGCATCTGCCTCCCGTAACCTATAACAGACCTCTCACCCTTCCATTTGGCAACATTCATTTGTACGGCAGCTCCGACGGCGAAAACACCACCACCTTCACCAAAACCTTAACATTTTCCGAAAACATACGCCACAAGGTCACCGTCAACGATATCACCTTTGCCAACAGCGAAGGGGCAGGCATCCATGCGCTGGCATATGGCAATGCACGCGGATGCACCTTCACCGGATGCAGCATCGGCATCTCCTTTTGCGACCGCGGCTGGGTTGCGTTTGAAAACTGCACCTTTGCAAACAACGATATCGGTGTGCTTTTCAATTCCGAAAACGCCACGCAATATTCCGTAAATTTTCAGGGTAACCAATTCATCGGCAATTTGGTTGGTGTTGAGCTCCGTGCTATCCCCTTCACCTCTCCGCTTAATTTCACCGGCAGCGTTTTCCGGCACAACCGCACCAATGTGGAAAACCTCACCGGCAACCCCGTCAACATACCCGATTGACGGTTTGAATATCTCCCTCTTTTATTCGGTTAATTCCCTTTTATTTCCACTTTAGTTATTGACACCGTGAAAGCATAATGTTATAATTCTAATATATACCTGCACACATTAACTATAATGGAGGATTACTTATGAAAATCTGTCCCAACTGCAATACCAAACTCAATGATGAGAACATGTTCTGCACAAACTGCGGCGCAAACTGCAAAGAGGTTGAAATTCTCTCCGATGTAACAGAAAACGTATCCGTTGTTGAGGAAGCTCCCGTTGTTGAGGAAGCTCCCGTTGTTGAAGAGGCTCCCGTTGTTGAAGAGGCTCCCGTTGTTGAAGAAGCTCCCGTTGTTGAAGAAGCTCCCGTTGTTGAAGCTCCCGTTGTTGAAGCTCCCGTTGTTGAAGCTCCCGCTGCTGAAGCTCCCGCTGAAGATCCCGGCAAGACCCTCGGTCTCGTAGCTATGATCCTCGGTATCGCATCCCTTGTTCTCTGCGTGGCTTGCTCCTGCTTCGGTCTCGGACTTTTCTCCGGCATCCCCGCAATCGCAGGCGTTATCTGCGGATTCCTCGCCAACAAGAAATCCAAAGAAGTTGGCATCAAGAACAAAAAGGCATCCATCGGTCTCATTCTCTCCATCGTTGCCATTGTTCTCACCGTCGTATTCTATGTTGGACTTCTCCTTCTCGGCGGCGCAGCAGCTCTGTTCTCCGGTCTTGACAGCGGCTACTATTATTGATTTTTAACCTGAACTGACGAGCACCCGAAAACGCCAAGACTTTTGGATGTTTTCGGGTGCTTTTTACAACACGATCATGTTTGCTTTTTTTAAAAAATTTTCACCAAAAACCGTTTTGGTGGTGTGTGACCTACTGCTCATTCCCGCACTTATAGCCTGCGAGCGGTTGAGCGACCGTATGCTCGCAAAAAATGCCACCTGCCCCTGGAATTTTTTTGGCGGAAAATGCATCACCTGCGGCGGCACACACTTTGTCAACTCTGTTTTGAATTTTAAATTTGCAGAAGCTTTCGGGCACAATCAATATCTTTTTGTGCTTGCTGTGTTTTTTGCGCTCTCTTTTCTGCTTTTGAATCTGCACAAGCTTTTCGGCATACAGTTCGCCAAAAGGGTGCTGCGGAAGATGTATAACATCCCCATGCTTATTGCGGGCTGCGTTTTGATGGTGCTTTTTGTCATTCTCCGCAACCTGCCGCTGTTTTTCTAAATGGAACATATATCGAATAACACTATATTCAAACCCCGCATCTTGTGCAATGGCAAGGTGCGGGGTTATTTTATTGAAATCAGTTTTTTGTTTTAACGCTGCTCTGCCGGCTGCATTTTTTTGTGTTCTGAAACTTTTGTCATCTCTGCCCTCACGGCAATCAACGACGCGTTGAATTCTGCACCTAAAATGAGCAAAAAAGATGTCATATAGAGCCACACCAGCATGACAATAACTGTTCCCAGTGCTCCGTATATCACGGAATACTTTCCGAAATTTTCCACATACAGCGAAAAGCCAATGCTTATGATTATCCACGCCACCAATGAGAGGACAACACCCGGCATAATGGATTTAACCGTGCATCGCTTATCCTGTGCAAATGTATAAAGCATAGCAATGGCGGAAAACATCAAAATGCTCAACAGGGCAAACCTCAGATATTGCCAAAGGTTCAATGCGGCATCGGAAACCTGCAAAATCTGCTCTATTCCTAACCATTGAGCTGCACCCAAAATAAACTTTCTGCCAAAAACAGACAAAATCAATGTCAACGCGATGACAACAAGAAAGATTACGGTCAAAAGCAGCTGTCTTAGGGCATAGACAATTGGTTTTTGTGGTCTGTCAAGGTTATATGCACGGCGGATATCCTCCATAAGGCTTCGGACTGCACGCAGAGGAAACCAGACACAGAAACCAAGCGAAAACCAAAACAACACTGTGCTGGAGGTGTTGCTCACATGGCTCAGATAAGCCTCCAGAAGATACACTACTTCGCTCGGCACAATCGGGCGTAGTGTTTCAGATATGTACGTTATATTCAGGTCCAGCAGACCCAGAAGATTGCTGACAAATATCATCAACGGAAACATGGCAAACACCAGATAATATGTCAATGCCGCGGCACCTTTTCCAACGCCGTGCTCTGCCGTATTTATCGCCGTCCTGCGAATTGACCTTCTCAGCAATCCTTTTTTTAGCTGTTTCACCTGTGCCACCTCATTCACCACCCTCCAACAGTTGTCTTATAAAATTATTTTAAACTATCTTCCCTGTTTATTCAAGCCATATACCGCTCTGTATTCAGTTACATCTTGAATTGTTTCTCCGTCTATCTGCAGTGGTGTGGGTCTGTCAAATTCCACTCTGATATTCCGACCTGTGTGAACCGCCAACAACTTCTTTTTCTTCACATGGGTCCCCTTGAATAACTTTGGAAACACACATAGTGTGCGTAGTCTGCCTGCGCCGTGAAACACCACCAAGGAGAGTTTTTTCTCTTTATTCTCTCTGTTTTGATCCGGCGCCGCCATCATTCCGCCGCCATAATATCTTCCTAACATAGTCGGTGCAATCCACACCTTTTTATATGTATATTCTCTGCCGTCAACCGTGACTTTGGCGTTTCTCGGTTTAAAATGGAACAGCAGCCCCTTAACCGCAACGGATGCATAATTGACCTTTTTTCTCTGCTTTTCTTTCAGCTTATCCCCCACCTGACAGCAATATCCGTCAATGCCAAAGCCTACGCCATTGATAAAGTGGTATGTTTTTCCTTTTACTGTTACACTTGGCAGCTCTTTGAGATATTGTGTAACCGGGAAAGGATAGTTAAATACATTCTTCCCCACATCTCTTGCAAAATCGTTTCCGCTGCCTGTTGGAAAATAGTATATCTCCTGCTCTATACCGATGCCCGCAGTATCGTTGACAAAGCGATTAAGAGTTCCGTCCCCGCCCGCTATCACAAGATAGTCCTCTTTATCCATGCTGCCGATAAATGCGGCATAGTTTGTGATGTGGGTCATATCAAAATATTCCTGCTCATCGTCCATAACTATCTCCAGCAGCCTTACATTTTCTTCGTTTTGGCCTTCTCCTGCCAGAGGATTATAAATAATATATGCTTTTGGCATTACACATCTCTCTTTTCCACATTATTTACAACACTCTGCGCTCAAGCACCCATTACACATTATCTCGCAGATTTGCTCTGCTGCGTTTTTGTTTGGCAGCGCCTCCAACGCACTTTTCATCAGCGCAAGTTGTTTTTTATCACGCAGCAAATTCAGGCACAGCTGCGCCAAAGCTTCCGCACTCTCTGCTGTCACCGCACCGCCAATGTTGACAAAATAGTTCAGGTTATATTCTTCACAACCCGCTACCGCATCCACAAACACCATCGGCAACCGTTTTGCTGCCGCTTCCGTTGTGCTCAATCCGCCCGGCTTGGTCAGGTAAAGCTCTGCGCTGTCCATCATCACACCAATATTATCAACAAAGCCGTGAAGGTGGATGTTTGGTACATCTCCGAATGCTTCCTTTAGATTTTCAAGCAGTTTTTTGTTTGTGCCGCACACAATGGAAACCTCTATGGTGTCATCCATTCCTTTGCTCAGCAGTTTTGTCAGCTTTTCAATGGGACCACACCCCATGCTTCCACACATAATCATCAGATGACTATGCCCTGTGTGGATTCCCTGCATTTTTTTGGCTTCTGCCCGGTTGCCACACTTGTAAAACTCCTTTTTCACCGGTATTCCTACAGAGAATATCTTTTCTTCAGCCACACCCTGAGCAACAAATGTCTCCTTCAAGCTGTCATCCGGAATAAAACAGTAGTCCACTTCACTTGCGGCAACCCCCGGACTGCAGGTGTAATCTGTGGCAACAAAAGCCGTTTTCAGTTCAAGATGATATTCCAACACAGTCTGCCTGAGCAAAAAACCCGCAAAAACATGGGCACATATGACAGTATCGTAATCGCCCTGCTCTATATAGTTATACAGCTGCTTAGTGCCGTCGCTCAACAGCTTATAGACAGCTGTGTCATCCCCCAGCACCGCAGGATGTTTTTCCGCAAAGCCATAGCCCGCACGGAAAAGCCCCGGAATATGGCGATACATCGTAGTGTGTCCCCATGACACAAATTTGGACAGTTTATCTGACACAAATCCCAGCGAATCCGCAATATCACAGGTGTGTCCCCGCTCTTCAAAAGCCACCTTTATTGCATCAGCGCAGGAATTATGACCTCCGCCTGTGTTACAGCTTAATATCAAAGCTTTCATATATCTCCTTCTTTCTTCACCGACAGCTGCCGCTGTAAACGAATTAACCGAGGTCTGTTATACCTTTGAATCAGTATATACGGCAGATTTAAAAACAAGATGTTGATGACTGCTACAGTTATTCCTCCCATGCCTGGCCAAATACACACACAGTAACCCCCAAAGATGCTGATGGCAATGTGTATAACCTCTGCCACACAGGTCTCATCAATCATAACCTGCAACCGCTCTTTGTAATTTCCCTTCAGGTTTTTGGCAGGCATCCAGAAAGGCAGAATACGGCTCATATCCAACACCTTGTTCTGCCATCTGCGGATTTTCAATTTCCCGTATATTTTACCGTCTTTTTCAAAACTAAAACTGCTAAACAACCCTTTTTGCGGATTCAGCCATTGTCTTGGTATAATTCTGCCTGCAAAAAAACCAATTATCCCTGTAATTGACAAATATATTGCACATTTCAGTAGCTTCATTTGTCTCTCTCCAAAATCAGTTGGTGACTTTTGTGTTTCTGTTATCTCTGATCAGGCTATGTCTTCCCCTGTTCAAAAGCAATATTATGCAGGTTATCAGCGCACCGAGGCTTTCCATCATCATATCCAACATACTGTCTATCAGTCCGATGTCGATGTAACCATTTACCGGCAGCGGTATGCCGTCCACAGTCACCGACTGAATGTTTTCCAGACTTCCTCTCACACCAATTCCCTCATCCAGCAGATAGGATGTGATTCCGTTTATTACCGTATCGTCCTGCATATCCATTCCAAGGAATTGGTCGGCACCAAACTCTGCAAACTCCCAAAATGCGGCAATTGTCACAGAAAAGCACAGCGCAAAAACAGCAGTTGCAAAAAAACTATTTTTTTGTTTCACCATTAGCTCAAAAAAGTATGCCCCAACAATGGCAAACATCACCCCTCCGCAGATGTGCAGCAGCTTATCCCACCAACTAATGGTGTAATAGAAATTCCAGCACTGTCCCATCATTGGCCCCACGGCATACAGCAGCGCAAAAACATAAAACGGTAGGGAAAGCTTACATTTGAAGATGCGCTCCATTACTTCAGGCAGAAGCACTATCAGCAGCGTTGCAAAGGCAAGCGGAAGTCGCTCATACCGCTTTGCTGCAAAAAGGAATATCACCGTGCCCACTGCAAGCAGCTCACCCAAAACAATACCTGTGTATCTTATTATTTTATACTCTTTCATCGCTCTTCTCCCCGTTCAACAGGATACTCAGGTTTCTGATGCCATAGCCAATGGCAGACACCAACACCATTGCTGTGCAAATTCCAACCAAAGTCCATGACACAGCAGAGGGAATATTAAACCAAAGAATGTGAATTATTATCATGCTGTAAAGACATACCGTTGCGGCCTTGCCGTGCCAAACCGCCCCCAGCACAACCCCTGTTTTGCGTATTATGAGCAAACCCGTTACTGCAGCAAATATCTCCTTCACCACAAGAAGGATGAGCGGAACCAACAGCTCAGGAAACCTTGTGATAAGGCAGAGCAACGTTGCCATCTGCGTCAGCTTGTCTGCCACGGGGTCAAACGCCTTTCCAAAATCGCTTATCATATTGAATTTGCGCGCAATAAAGCCATCCACAACATCGGTTATTCCCGAGATAACCAAAATTACAGCTGTCCAAAGATAATCCTGCTTGTAAACATATAGCCACACGATCATTGGCACAAGCAACAGCCTGAATATGGACAACACATTTGGAATGGTCATTATCCTGTGCTTATACTTGTCTTCCATACTTTTTTAGCCTCCAGCTCCATTTTACAAAACCAGTATAAAATGTGAGTTTCAACCGAACATAAATTCAACCTCAATTTTTGTTGAAAAAACGGCATCTGCCATAAAAGCAGATGCCGTTTGGGCGGTTTCACCGCCTTTAGCTATGTTATTTTGTCTGAAGCGTAACTGTAAATTTACTGCCGCCCGATGGCAGGTTTTCTGCGGCTATCTCACCCTTTTCAATGGTTAGAATGCGTTTGACCAAGGCAAGTCCAAGACCGTTGCCCTCCTGCCTGTGGCGGCTGCTGTCCTGATAGAATTTATCAAAAATATGGTTGAGCGACTCTTCTGTAAGTCCCGGACCATTGTCTTCTATTGTGAAGACCAGCTTTTTTGATTTCTGCGTCAGCCGCAGCTTCACTGTGCCTCCATCCGGACTGAATTTGATGGCGTTTGAGATCAGATTGTCCCACACATGGTGCATCATTGTTTCGTTTCCCAAATAGTTTATTCTCTCCAACTCCACATCAAATTCGATGTTTTTCTTCTCCCACGCAGATTCCTGCACCACAATCGACTGCCTGATCTGCTCATCAAGACGATAATTTGTGCGGTTGGTTGGTATCTGTTGGTTTTCCAGCTTGCTAAGCAACAAAATGCTCCCCACCAAAGATGAAAGCCGCCCTGTATTGAGCAAAATTTTCTCAACATATTTTTCCTGCTCTTCATTCAGGTTGTCGCTGTCCTGAAGCAATGTGGAATATCCCTCAATTGCATTTATCGGCGTTTTGAACTCATGAGAGACATTGGAAACAAAATCTGTCTGTAAAATTTCGGTTGAGCTGAGCTCGTTTGCCATTAGATTGAAGCCGGTGTATATCTCCATTATCTCTTTTGAGCTTGATTTTTCATTCAATCTTACTGAGAAATCCCCGTCTGCAACCCTATCCATTGCTTTACGAAGCTTTTTTATTGGGTTGAAAAAATATTTTGACAACTGACCTGTAACCAGAATTCCAACCAACAGACATACCAATATCATCTCCAGTTCCAATGGAATTTCCCACGGAAACACTTTGTTAAAGAGAATATCCAAACCATAGGAGATCACCACGCAGACAAGCATTTCCATTGTCACCAGCAAGGTCAATCGTGTCCGAAGGCTGAAACGATTCCGTTGCTCGTTTCTCACCTTTTCAAAGCGTTCTCTTGTGTTCACAGCTTCACCACCTTATAGCCAACACCGCGAATGGTGACAATTTTGAAATCCTTACTGTCACGAAAGCGCTCCCTCAGTCTGCCGATGTGCACATCCACCGTGTGTGTATCACTATCGGAATCGTATCCCCAAATTTCATCCATCAACTGCTGACGGGTGGAAATTTTGCCCGGAAATGCCGCCATTTTATAAAGCAGCATAAACTCCTTTTGCGGAAGCACCATACTCTCTCCTCCGGTGATTACTGTCAGAGAATCACACTCCAAAAGAGTGTTTCCAATGGTCAGCCGTCTGTCGTTTATCATCTGTGCACGGCGCAGCAATGCCTGCACCCGCAGCACCATCTCATTCACGTTGATGGGTTTAACCATATAATCATCCACACCCGATTGGAAACCGATTCGCATATCATCAAAGGCATCCTTTGCGGTGATCATCAGCACAGGTGTGTTGCTTCCCGCCTCTCGAAGCTGCCGCACAAGCTCATAGCCATCCATCACCGGCATCATAATATCGGAGATGATCATATCATAAAACTCTGCATCCAAAGCCTCCAGTGCCTCCTGTCCGTTGGAAACACCCACAACCGTATATCCGTTACGACTGAGAACATGTGAAAACAACTGCCGAAGCTCTCTGTCATCTTCCGCAATAAGAATTTTCAGCATAGTAAAACCTCCTGAAAGAGCATATTACATCATTATAATAGCACTGTTTTATCAACAAAACTTCAACAATCATCCGTCTTTGCTGTAAAATTTCTGCAAATAAAAAACCGCCTGACGGCGGTTTTGAAAAAAGATGCAATTTTTCTGTTTGCTGATGAATTTTATTCTTTGCTGATAACCTTTTTCTGCCAGGATCTTTTGCCGCAGGCGGGACATTTCATATATCTTGTTCTGCCCATATGCATTGCCCAAAAAACATTGCCGTATTTGGGAACATATTTGTGACCGCACTCCTTACACACATAGTATCCTGCTTTCTGCTCAATTTTTAATGCGAAGGGTGTGGCAATAAGCAGCGGAATGATCCCTGCAAGAACGATGACGGTTTCCATCCACTCCTCAAGTGATATAACATTCACCAGACACACCGCAGCCAGCAACGGAAGCAGGCACACAACGCACATAACAATTTCTATTGTAAGCAGCCTTTTGTCTGCCTGCTCTTTTTGTCTGACCATCTCGATCAGGTTAGTTTCCAATTCTCTGTTGTAGTTTTCCATTGTAACTACCTCCCCACTTAATAAATCGTTTACGGTAATTTTAAGGATACCGCAAAGCTCAAGCATAATTGAGGAATCCGGCATTGCTTTGCCCGTTTCCCATTTGGATATCGCTCTGTCGGTGATACCCAGCATTTCTGCCAGCTGCAGCTGCGTTAGACCTGCATTTTTTCTGCGCTCGGCAATGAATCTTCCAATTTTAATCTGATCCATCGGCTTCCTCCTTTCGCTTTAAGTATAGAGCATATTTCAGGTAAAATACACACACCAAGGGTTGAGTGGGGAGAAAACAACCATTGGTAGAGTTAAAATTGCCGTTGATTTGTTGTTTTGTAAAAAAGAAACACCTTCTGCCCACCGGACAAAAGGTGTTTCTTTTTGGTGGACGCACACGGGATCGAACCGTGGACCTCCTGCGTGTGAAGCAGGCACTCTAACCAGCTGAGCTATGCCTCCGAATTTACTGCCTTAATATTATACAACAGCGGCAGCAAATAATCAAGTATTTTTAAAAATTTATTTTTCACTCAAGATAAAAGCTCATCACCAGCATAAGGCAGAAGCCTATGAGCAGCGCATAGGTTGAGCCGCGCTCGCCGCCGTGGGCGTGAGTTTCGGGGATCATCTCGTCGTTGATGACATAGAGCATAGTTCCGCCTGCAAATGCAAGGGCAAAGGGCAGAATTGCAGAAGAAATGCTGACAGCAAAATATCCGATGAGGGTGCCGATCACCTCTACAACTCCGGTTGCCGCAGCGATCATAAGTGTGCGGCTCTTGCTCATTCCCGTTGCAAGCATTGGCGCAATTATAACCATGCCCTCGGGAATGTTCTGCAGGGCAATACCGCCTGCAATGGTGAATGCCTCTGCGGTGTTGCCCGTGCCAAAGCCTACGCCTGCGGCAATTCCCTCCGGCAGGTTATGTATTGCAATGGCCATTACGAACAGCAGCACCTTGCTGAGCTTTTCGCTCTTTTCCGGGTGAGCTTCCACCTCAACTCCGCTCATTCTGTGCAGGTGCGGCACAAGTTTATCCAAAACGTTCAGGAACAGCGCTCCGCAGAAGATGCCTGCTATTGTGATGAGCACGGCAAAATCTCCACCGTATTCAAGCGACGGCAGCACGAGACCTATAACCGCAGCCGCCAACATTACTCCTGCAGCAAAAGCCATTACAAGATCGCTGAAGCGGTGGGATATATTTTTAAACAAAAAACCGATTATGGCGCCGACGAGGGTTGCCCCGCCGACTCCAATAGCGGTGAGAAGCACCATTTCCATAAAAACTTCCTCCGAAATATCTTTTTTTACATTATACCACATTTTATTATACAATTCTATCTTTTTCAATTTTATTTTGCCTTTTTTAATCATATGTGGTATACTGATGCTTAGTGATTTTATTCGGAAAGAGGAAAATATCATGTCCGCTGCATTCAGATATGCCGAAAGAGGCGATACCGCCAGGATACTTCAGTTTATAACCGAGCTTGCCACCTACGAAAATTTGCAGAGCGAAGTGGTTGCAACCGAAGAAATTCTTGCCGAATGGCTGTTTGACAAGCAAAAGGCCGAGGT